>CAYOPQ010000001.1:0-61412 GCA_964405895.1 uncultured Bacteroides sp.
AAGAACACAAATAGCCGGCATGCGTTTACGGTATGGCGCAAGCTTCACAAAGCCTCGCACCCGATTCCTGCTGCTTTCAGTATGCGGTAGTATCTTTAATTGAAAGAGATCATATAAAAAACACCCTAAACGGGAAATTAAAATCTTCCGTTTAGGGTATAACTATATATTTTGTTCTTACACGCCTACATCTGAAATCTTTTTACATATTCCTCAATACAGCTCTGTATGATTTCTTCTGCGGCTTCGTGGTTTTGGTATTCGGTTACATTTGTGCTTTTGTCGCCCTCAAGTATTTTATAGACCTCAAAAAAGTGCCTGATTTCGTCAAATCTGTGCTTGGGCAGTTCACTGATGTCCGTATAGCAGTTATAGTTGGGGTCGTTGACGGGAACGGCTATGATTTTTTCATCCTTACTGCCGCTGTCCTCCATAATAAGAACGCCGATAGGGGAACATTCCACGATTGTCATCGGCTGTATTTTTTCGCTGCACAGCACAAGAACATCCAGCGGGTCCTTGTCGCTGGCGTAGGTGCGCGGAATAAAGCCGTAGTTCGCGGGGTAATGCGTGGAGGTAAAAAGAACCCTGTCCAGCTTCAGCAGCCCTGTTTCCTTGTCAAGCTCATATTTGTTTTTGCCGCCCTTTGATATTTCAATAACAGCGTAAAACCTGTTTTTCTTGATTCTTTTCGGGCTTATGTTGTGCCAAATATTCATAATCAGTCCTCCTCAAAGAATTTAGGATTAACTTTCTGAATGTAAATCGTTTCTTCTATGTTTAATATTATACACAAAATTGTTAATAATTTATGTCAAGCAGGTCTATTTCAGTATAAATATATTTTTTGCGCCTCATTTCTTGACCGCGCTGTATATTTATTATAAAATAAAGTATGCCGTTTGGCAAATCTTTTTTTAAGGAGCAGCATTATGCCTTATATTGATGTGAACACAAATAAAAAGATTTCTAAAGAAAATGAGCTCGCAATCAAAACACAGCTCGGCGCTGCGATTGAAAATCTCGGCAAATCGGAAGCTTGGCTTATGATCGGCTTCAATTCCGATAAGCCGATGTATTTTAAGGGCGAGGACGCGCCCTGCGCTTTTGTGGATATTTCCGTTTTCGGCGCGTCTACCGACGCGCAGTGCGAAAAAATGACGGCTGCCGTTTGCGGGATTATAGAAAAAGAGCTTAAAATACCGCCTTCAAGAATCTATGTAAAATATTCCGGAACCGCACAGTGGGGCTGGAATAATATGAACTTTTAGGAGCGGATATGAATCTTCAGCAAATCATTGACGAAAGCAGTAATATCGTGTTTTTCGGCGGAGCGGGTGTGTCCACAGAAAGCGGAATCCCCGATTTTCGCTCTGTTGACGGTCTTTATAATCAAAAATACAAATACCCGCCCGAGGAAATACTTTCGGATTCTTTCTTTAATTCCCGCACAGAAGATTTTTATGATTTTTACCGTGATAAAATGCTGTGCACAAGCGCCGAGCCGAACGCCGCTCATTATAAGCTTGCGGAATTGGAAAGAGCAGGCAAGCTCAGCGCCGTCGTCACGCAAAACATTGACGGTCTGCATCAAAAAGCGGGCAGCAAGAAGGTTTATGAGCTGCACGGCACGATTTGGAAAAACCGCTGTAAAAATTGCGGAAAATCCTTTTCTGCCGAATATATAGGCGACTGCGGCGGCGTGCCGCTGTGCGATTCCTGCGGCGGTGTGATTGCGCCGGATGTAGTGCTCTATGGTCAAAGTCTTGATTTTCAGACCGTAAACGGCGCGGTTGCCGCAATTTCAAACGCGGATTGCCTGATTGTTGCGGGCACAAGCCTTGCCGTTTATCCTGCCGCGGGCTTTATAGACTATTTTAAGGGCAGGCATTTTGTGCTCATTAATAAAACGCCCACGCCGGCGGATACAAAGGCGGAGCTTGTGATTCACGGCAGCGTCGGCAAGGTGCTGTCTGAAATAATTGTAAACGGGTGATGGTGATGAAAAGATTTATTTCGGTGATCTGTGTTTTTTTGCTTACGGCTTGTCTGCTTAGCGGCTGCAGCGGAGATTCCGCCGCAAGCGCCGGATTTTCGCTCAGCTTTACATATGATTACCATTATGAAGACGCGCAGGAAGCTGTTTTGGAGGTTTACGAACAGCTTTGTCAGGCTGTAACGGACGGCGAAACGAGCGTTACCGTGGATACGGATTATTATGATGATGCAAGCCGTATTTTTTATGTAAGCTTCCCGCTTTCACAGCTTGTCAGCAGTATAAGCCTGAATTCGGACGGCAGTCTGAAGATCTCATATACGCAAGCGACTTCTCAGCATCTTGCGCTTGTAGAGGAATTTACGGATGAAGTCTATTCCGTGCTTAAACAATGCGGCTATCCCGATGTAACGGGAAATGCGCTTTTGCTCAATATTTATACCTATGTTGCAAGCAATATCACGCTTGACCTGAATTATTCAACCGCGTATGATGCTTTTGTTCAGAACGCCGGCGCATCGTCCGCATTTGAAGCCATGTTCAGGTACCTCGTTCAGCAAGCCGGCTTTTCTGCCTCAAGAGTATACGGCGTTGCGTCTGACGGCACGCATTTTATGACCGAGGTTTTGGTTGACGGCGAATTGTATTATTTTGACCCGTGCGCGGAGAACTCATATTCGGACGGAGAAGGGCTTTCATATTTCGGGCTCGGAATAATCGGGCTTCAGAAAATGGGGCTCGGCTCGGATGTGTCCTATTCCGATGCTTCCTACATATCGTTTACCGAGGATTCGGGCAGATTCGATTCGCTGTACAGAACGGTTTCCTACACCTATGATGACGGTGTTATTACAGCGGAAAAATCCGATGGTGAAATTGTAGAAATTGCACTAAGCAGTGCCGAATAACTACCCAGTGAGCGAAAATTCACTGTTAATATTGCACAAATATAAACGATTTATAAACTTGTAATAATTATTGTTGACTTTTCTGCCTTTGCGAATATAATTTACTTGCAATGCAAAAGGCATTGTAATCTATATTTCGGAGGCTATGGATATGTTTAAACTTCTTATGAAATGTGCTAAAATTCTTGCAGCCGGTGAAATTGCATATTTTGAGAAATAATTTACCGGCGCGGTTTTAAGCGCAAACCGGAGCGTTCTGCTCCGGTTTTTTATATTTTAACGGTTCTTATTTCATATTTTTATTATTGCTTATTGCCGCCGAGTGTGTTAGAATGCAATTAGTGCATATTCATTCGGCACAATCTGTTTGAGGGGTGATTAAATGGCTGATTCTAATGCCGGAATCAAGGAAAAAATCGGCGGCCTTGTTAATAATGTCCGTTATTATTGGAACGAGCCGCCCAAAGGCAGGTATATGAATTTCAAGGAAATCGTTTCATATGCCGGCGGCGGTATCGGTGCATATTTCATTATCATGTTCGGTACGCAGCTTTCTGTTTCTACTACGAACATGATTGTCGGCGGCGCTATCGGAATAGGGCCCACGGATATGTATGTGCTTTACATCATTTCCACCTTGGCGGGAATACCGATGACCGGAATACGCGCCAATATGATTGACAATACACGCGGGCGCGGCGGTAAATACAGGCCTTATCTGATTTCCATCGGTATCCCTACCATCATATGCGCGCTTGCGTATGTCTATTTCCCGTATGACAGTCTTGAATCCGTCTTTTCGGGCAATCTTTTCGGCAGGGAATCATCCTATGTTGCCAAATGCGCAGTCGTTCTTGTCATGAACCTGCTGCTCAATTTTTTCTATAGCTTTTTCAACGATGCTTATACAAATCTTATCCATGTTCTTTCTCCCAATACGCAGGAAAGATCGGATGTTTTATCCATAAAGGCCATCGTGTACTCGCTTGCGCCTTCCATTTCCAATATCGTTCTGCCGTTGGTTGCCCAGTATTTTGCTGATGATAATCTTTATGATATAAAGGTTTACCGCATTGCGTATCCGCTCTATGCGCTGGTTGGCATAATCGGCACCGTTATTGTTTACGCAAATACCCAGGAAAAGATCGTTCAGGCAAAAACGCACACGATCCAAATAGGCTTTTGGGACGCGCTGAAAGAGGTAGCAAAGAATAAATATTTCTGGATCATCTCTCTTGCCGGCTGGATCGGCTTCCTTGAGGGCGCTTACGGCAATATCCTTTCCTGGTCATATACTTACGGGCATACCGCAACCGGTACGCAATATGCGCTGATTTCTACGATTACGGGCAATGCGTCACTATGGGGAATGCTGCTTGCGCCGTTTTGCATCAGAAAATGGGGCAAAAAGCGCGTGCTCATCGGCGTAAATACGGCTAATGTTATATGTATTTTAGCCATGGGGCTCAATGTGGACAGCATTTGGTGGATTGCCGTTTGCGTGTATTTCAACTGGCTTGTCGGCGCTTTCGAGCAGATTACCTCGCCGGCTATTCAGGCGGATATAAGGGACTATCAGCAGTATAAAACCGGAGAGCGTATAGACGGTATGTTCGCTGCGGTTACGACTATAGGCAATATTGTAACGCTCGTCACATCGCTTGTGCTTCCGGCTGTTCAGGAAATGTACGGCATAAAGGACGGCAACGGCTATGACAGCCCTTACGATATCCTGGATGTCAATACCGGTGAGCCCGGCTTGCTGCATAAAATGCTGATTGTTCTTGTTTTGATGTCAGCCGCCGGCGCGTTTCTTAATGTGGTGCCGTACCTCTTCTATGATTTTACAGAGAAAAAGCAGAAATCGGTTGTTCGCGTGCTTCAGGTTCGCTCGCTGTTTGAAGATTACGGCAATGACGCGCTTGATAACCGCCAAATCGTGGAAGCCATAGATATGGTTGAAAAGGCAAGAGATATGTCTGAGGCTTCGCCGAAAGAAGTAAGCAAAAGCGTATATCTTGATGTTAAAAGCACCTATAAGCAAAAGCTGAAAAGCGCCGAATATGTGGGCGCGCTGAACGAAATCAATGCTGAGTTTAAGGCAGCGCTGAGCCGTGCGGAAACAGCGGAGCAGCGTAAGGCGGTTAAAGAAAATTACCAGGCTAAAATCAAGGCTTATAAAGCCGAGGCTAAGTCTGAATACAAGACGCAGTACAAAGCGGCAAAAAAGGAATACAAGGACGCTGTTGCTTTCAATGAGGAAATTGATATATCCAAGTTTGTGTGCGATGAGCTGGATAAGTTTGATTCAGAGCTTTATAAGTATCAGGCAGATGTTTACACCGATATATTTGAAAACGGCATTGAAGCAATCGTTGATTATTCGTTTGAAGCACTGAAAGCAGAGCTTGCGGCGGCTAAAGCTATGCCGAAGAATACTGCCGAGGAAAAGGAAATACGCAAATTCGCCGTTCAGCTTGCAAGAACAAAAATCTCTGCAAAGAAAGCCTTTGATAAGAATTACGGCTCGGTTAAGGAATTTATAGAGCCGGATATGGCTGCGCTTACCTCCGTATTCGATAAGGAAGACGAAACAGAGCAAAAAATATTTGAACTTGTTAAGCAAAGAACAGCCGCTAATAAGGCGGATGACAAGGAAGAGTTCACCAGGCTCAAAGCGGAAATCAAGGAGCTTAATATTCAGCTTAAGCAGATCCGCGCAGAGGAAAAGAGGCTTATGGATGAATTTGCTAAATTTAACCGTGCCGCAAAGCCTTACATAGCTGCAAGGAAGCTTTTACAGCAAAAAGAAAATTACAGCCATTTTGAAGAGATCGCGGCGCTTTATGACGAGGCCAAGATAAACGCGGACGCCAAGGACCGCGAGGATGAAATGGTAGCGGCGCTCAAGCGTAAAGAGCATGCGGAGGAGCTTGCCGCAAGAAAAGCCGCCAAGGCGCAGAAAAAAGCCCAAAAGGCTGAAAAGAAAAAGCATAAAGACGATAATTAATTGATTGATGTCCGGCTTGCCCCGCAAGCCGGATTTCCTATTTAATTAAACCATTCCCCATTTTGAGCATATGATGTAGTATGACTTGAAATGGGGTTTTATCTATGGTTTATTATATAAAAATAGGCAGTATAACAAATGCGCAGCGCGCCAGAAGCGCGCTTCACGCAAGGTCTGTAAGAGGGCAGATAAAGCGGCTTGAAAATCCCGGCCCGGGAGACGGCTGCGGTTATGTTATTGAGGTTGATGACCCTGACGAGGCTGTTCGGATACTGAACAATACCGGGCTGCGTGTTTTGGGGGTAACAGAGATATGATTTATTTGGATAACGGAGCAACCTCTTACCCAAAGCCCAGAGCGGTGCACCAAAGCGCTTTAAATGCTATCTATAATTTGAGCTTTAATTCCGGCAGGGGAGGCTACGCGCAGTCCGTGAAAGCTGCGGAAAAAATTTATTCGGTGCGTGAAAAGGTTGCGCATATGTTCGGCTTTGAGCCGCAGAATATTGTTTTTACCAAAAACTGCACGGAGGCGCTGAACGCGGCAATCAAGGGTTCTGTGCCAAAAGGCGGTCATATCATCATCTCATCGCTTGAGCATAATGCGGTTTGGCGGGTCGTCAATAAACTGAAAAAAGACGGTATAGCGGATTTTGATATTGCCGATTATGATTATGACGACGATACCTGCGTTTCAAATTTCGTTCGGCTTATCAGAAGCAATACGAGCCTTATTGTATGTATGTCCGCCTCCAATGTTTTCGGCGTTGCGTTTCCCATTGCAAAGCTCGGCGCTACCGCTAAAGAACACAATATACGGTTTATTGTGGACGGTGCGCAAACAGCCGGTCTTATGAAGCTTGATGCGCAAAAGGATCATTTTGATATTTTGTGCGCTCCGGGTCATAAAAGCCTTTATGCCCAGATGGGTACAGGATTTATGGCTGTAAAAGAGGGCGTCAGGCTTTCTACCTTTGAAGAGGGCGGAACGGGAAGCGAGTCTAAAAATCCCATGCAGCCTGAGTTTTTGCCGGACCGCTTTGAGGCGGGCACGCTTAACAACAGCGGCATAATCTCTTTGGGAGCGGGCATAGATTTTATCAACAGAAGGGGAATGGGCAATATTTATTCTCACGAGATGCGCTTGGCAAGGTTTTTGTATGACGGGCTTGACGGGAACAGCAACGCGCGCCTTTATACGCCCAGACCGGAAAACGGCAGAGCCGCGCCGATAATCTCTTTTAACTATAAAGATTATTCAAGCGAAAAGGTTGCGGCTTATCTTGCTGAAAACAATATTGCCGTTCGGGCGGGGTACCACTGTTCACCGCTTGCCCATGATTTTTTCGGCACATCGGATACCGGCACGGTCAGATTGTGCCCGTCGTATTTTACAACGCAAAAGGATTGTGAAGTTTTTTTTAATTCTCTCAAAAAACTTTGATTTGACCTTTATTATTATGAAAAAATATGATAAAATTATAATGTAATTATTTGAGGAAACGGATGAATTCAAATGCAGGAAAGTATTTCTGAGTTTTTCAACAGAATAATCAGCGTTTTTTCCACATTCAGCATTGCGGATTTTCTGGATATTGTTCTTGTTGCGCTAATGATTTATTTGTGTGTGCGTATCATCAGGGAAACAAGGGCAATGCAGCTTGTTAAGGGCATCGTTTTTGTTGCCGTGGTTTACCTTATTGTGAACCTTTTGGATATGGAAGCGTCTACCTATATTTTCGGCTTGATTTTCAATAATATCATTCTTATTATTTTTGTTTTGTTCTCTCCGGAAATCAGAAAAATTCTTGAGCAGGTCGGCAAGGGTACCGCAAGAAAGAATTTTAAAACGATCATCCACCCCGGTGTGGCTGTTGAGCTTGATGAGATACAAAACGCTATTGAAAGCACCATTAAGGCCTGCTCCAATATGAGCGACAGTAAAACGGGCGCCCTTATCGTTTTTGAAAACAATACGCTGCTGGGAAATGTTATTGACAGCGGCACAAAAATCAACGCCAAGGCTTCCCGTGAGCTTATAGAAAACATTTTTTATCCGAAAACGCCGCTCCATGACGGCGCAATGGTAATCAGAAACGGAAAAATAATCGCGGCAGGCTGTATTTTGCCGCTCACAAAGAAATCCCTTAAATCCAAATTCGGAACAAGGCACAGAGCCGCCGTCGGGCTTTCTGAAGAGAGCGACGCAATTGTTGTGGTTGTTTCAGAGGAAACGGGCGCCATTTCGGTTGCCCGCGGCGGGGTGCTTTCAAGCGATATTTCAGACGGCGAGCTCAGAGATATACTTATGAGCACCTTTATCCCAAGCGGCTCTTCATCTGATGATAAAATTATTACTAAACTTGTAAGGAGGGTGAAAAAATAATGCCTTCCGGTAATAAAAAAAGAAAGTTTTCAATAAAAAAGCTTATATATAACGATAAATATCTGATAATACTTTCAATCGTTGCCGCGCTCATTATCTGGATTGCAACATCTATCAGCCTGAGCCCGGAGACAACTAAGACAATTACAGTGCCGATTACGATTGATTTTACGGGTACGGTCGCCGAACAGCTCGGCATAGAGTATTTTGATTCAACGGATATTACGGTTGATGTCACTGTTTCGTGCAAAAGGTATCTTGCAAAGGATATCAGTTCGGATGATATTTCCGCCTCGCTCAGGACGGATACGATAACATCAACCGGCTACCAGTCCGTCCAGATACTTGTTTCGTCAGACAGTGATACGGATTTTACAATAGAAAGCTATTATCCCACTTCCGTAGCGGGGCTTTACGATGTATATCAGGAGCAGAGCTTCCCGATAGAACTCAATTACACAAATACCGATTTTTGCGCGGACGGCTATGTTGTCGGTACTACAACCCTGAGCTCCGATGAGATAATTGTGAGCGGTCCCCGCACATATATTTCTCAGATAGACAGGGTGGAGGCTTCCATCACGCTTGAATCCGATCTTTCGGAATCCCAAACCGTAGATCTTTCTCCCGTTGCGCTGGACGCGGACGGCAATCAGCTTGATTATATAACCTTTGAAAACACAGTCACCGCCAATATCCCGATTTTATATGTAAGTACGCTCACGCCGCAGGTAGACCTGTTAAACGCGCCTTCAAATGTGGCTTCGATTGCTGAAATCACATATTCGGCAGACAGTGTAGTGGCGGGCGTGGTAGACAGCAGTACAACCGTGCTTGATATCGGTGATATTGATTTTTGCACCGTGAGCCCGGGGGAAAATGTGTTTGAATTTGATTTGACCACCCTGAGCGGCGTTGTTGTGCAGGACGGTACGGAAAGCATTACGGTAACCGTTACCGTTTCGGAGGATTATGAAACTACGGATATAACGGTATCCGCGTCAGATATCATACTGACCGTTCCGGACGGTTATACGGCGCGGGCAGTCAGCCTGCCGGATTCAACAATCACCATAGTCGGCAGCGCGGACGAGCTGGAAAACATTACCTCGTCAAATTTAGTTTTGACCTGCGATGTGCGGCAGTCGGACGACTCCGTACAGACAGGAACATATGAATACACGCTTTCTGTATCCTTGGCGGATACAACTGATTCATGGGTCTACGGAACTTATACCGTAAGGGTCAGGGTCAGCGCGGATGAGTAAAAGAAAAAACCTTTTGCGTTTCAGCCGATTCGCAAAAGGTTTTTTAGTTTGCATAAAACAATGTTTTCGTTTGATTTTTACTGTATCTGTAAACAGAAAGCACAACGCCGAGCGCAAGGTATATGCTTAAGCTTGACGATCCTCCGGAGGAGAACAGCGGCAGTGTGATACCGATACACGGCAAAAGGGAAAGCTCCATTCCGACATTGACGAATGTTTGGGCAAACAGCATAATTCCGACGCCCATACACATCAAATAGCCAACATTATCCCTTGCCTTAAGACCTGCCGAAAAGACTCTGAATATAAGCAAGGCAAGAAGCAATATTACCGCCATAGCGCCTACAAAGCCTAATTCCTCGCCTGCCACCGAAAGCACAAAATCGTTCTGATTTTCGGGCACAAGATGGGATTGCGTCATCGTGCCCTGCAAAAATCCCTGGCCAAACCAGCCGCCGCTGCCTATGGCTATCTTGGCGTTTGTTTGCTGGTACATAACATCCTCATAGTATTCCGGGTAGAACAGACCCACGATTCTCTGCCTTTGTATTCCGGAAATAAGATTCGTGCGCCACGCGACCATAAAGCCTACGATCAAAACACAAAATCCCGCTATGAAATAACCTATGTTTATCTTTGCCATAAACAGCATGCCGATGAACATGATAAGGAATATAAGCGCGGAACCCGCGTCGCCCGTGAGCATAACGAGCCCAATGGGAATCAGCCCGTGAATCACTAAAGGCACAATAGTTTTAATTTTATTGATGTGCTCCTTCACCATATCCAGATGATAAGAAAAGGAGATTATAAAACCGACCTTCATGATTTCCGAGGATTGCAGGGTAAAAGACCCAATCTGAAGCCAGCTCCTTGCGGAGGTTCGGCTGGACGGCGCAACACCGAAGAAATAGGTTACGACCATCAGAATGATACATCCCACGGCTATAAACGGCCACATCTTGCTTATGAACTCATAATTGATTACGGAAAGTATAAGCGCTATAACAACACCGCCCGCTACGGTAATCAGCATCGCGAGCATCTGCCTGGATATGGTTTCGCCCTCGCCGAGCGAATAATAAGTTGCGCTGTATACGAGAGACAGACCGTAAGCGGAAGCCGTAAGCGCCGTAATAACCGTAAATATGTCAAGACCTGAGAAAAAATCAAACGCGTTTGTTTTTTTCTGCAGAGGGCTCAATGCATCACCTCCGTCTTTGTAACTGTAGTAATATAACTATTATATTATTATTGAATATTAAATGCAAGCGAATTTAATGTAGTTGAAATAATTTATTTTTATGATATAATAGATTAACAATCAATCTTAATACTGTTTCGGGAGATTTTTTATGTTATCAGATATCGAAATCGCGCGCGGCGCTTCCATGCAGAAAATATCGGCTGTTGCCTCAAAAATAGGCGTTGATGCGGACGAACTGGAGCTTTACGGCAGCTATAAGGCAAAGCTTTCGGAAAGTCTTTTAAAACGCCTGGAAAGCAGGCAAAACGGCAAGCTTGTTTTGGTTACTGCGGTCAATCCCACGCCGGCGGGGGAAGGGAAAACCACCGTTACAATAGGTCTTGGGGACGGTATGCGCAGGCTCGGCAAAAACGCAGTAATTGCGCTCAGGGAGCCTTCGCTCGGCCCCGTATTCGGCATCAAAGGCGGCGCCGCCGGCGGCGGGTACAGCCAGGTTGTTCCCATGGAGGATATCAATCTTCACTTTACAGGCGATATGCACGCCATAACAAGCGCCAACAACCTTATGTGCGCTGTTTTGGATAACCATATCCAGCAGGGTAACGCGCTTGGGATCGACCCCAGAAAAATCCTTGTAAAGCGCTGTCTTGATATGAATGACCGCGCTTTAAGAAATATCGTCTGCGGTCTCGGCGGTGCGGTAAACGGCGTCCCGCGCGAGGATCATTTCATTATTACCGTTGCGTCTGAGGTCATGGCGATTCTTTGCCTTGCTTCGGATCTGTTTGATTTAAAAAATCGGCTCGGCAATATTCTTGTGGCTTATACTTATGACGGAAATCCGGTGTTTTGCCGCGATATAAAGGCGAACGGCGCCATGACGGTTTTGCTCAAGGATGCCTTAAAGCCGAATCTTGTTCAAACTCTTGAAAACAATCCCGCTGTTATGCATGGCGGCCCGTTTGCCAATATAGCGCATGGCTGCAACAGTGTCCGCGCTACAAAAGCGGCGTTAAAGCTCGGCGATTATTGTATTACCGAAGCCGGCTTCGGCTCCGATCTCGGCGCGGAGAAATTTCTTGATATTAAATGCCGCCTTGCCGGCTTGAAGCCGAATTGTATTGTTCTTGTTTCAACCGTCCGCTCTATGAAATATAACGGCGGCGTGGATAAGGCGGATTTAACAAAGGAAAATCTTGACGCGCTTAAAAAAGGCTCCGTCAATCTCGGCGCGCATATTGATAACCTAAAAAAATTCGGTGTAAATGTTGTTGTTGCAATCAATCATTTTTATGCGGATACCGATGCGGAAATCCAGTTCGTTTTGGATTACTGCAAAGAGCACGGCGCCCAAGCCGCCGTTACCAAATGCTTTGCGGACGGCTCAAGCGGCTCTGTTGAGCTTGCAGAAAAGGTTGTTGCAGCCTGCGAGGGCGAAAGCGGTTATCAGCCGCTGTACAGCCTTGATTTAACCATAAAAGAAAAAATAGAAACCATTGCGCGTGAAATTTACGGAGCGGACGGCGTTGAATATACGCCTGCTGCGGAAAAGAGCATTGCCCAGTTTGAGCAATTAGGCGCGGATAAAATGCCGGTTTGCATTGCGAAAACGCAGTACAGTCTTTCGGATAACGCCAAGCTGCTGGGCAGGCCCAAGGGCTTTAAGCTGCATATTGATACGGTAGAGCTTTCAAACGGCGCGGGGTTTGTTGTATGCAGAACGGGTTCCGTAATGACCATGCCGGGGCTTTCAAAAGCGCCCGCCGCTTATAATATAGATATTGATGAAAACGGAAATACCGTGGGGCTGTTCTGATTTATGTTTACCTATGTATCTGAAAGCAGGGCGGATACCGTGCGGTTTGCGGAGAAATTTGCCAAAGAGCTTTCCAAAACCCGCGTTATCGCGTTTTTGGGCGATATGGGCGCGGGTAAAACCGCCTTTGTCAGCGGCTTTGTAAAAGGGCTCGGCATAGACTGCGATGTATCTTCCCCGACCTTTGCGATCTGCAATCACTATGAAGGCTCGGAAAATTCGCTTTATCACTTTGATATGTACCGTATTGACGGCTGGGACGATTTGTATTCAACCGGCTTTTTCGACTGCCTTGATTCCGGCGCTTATGTAGCCGTTGAATGGGCGGAAAATATTTTTGCCGCCCTGCCGGAGGACTGCGTTATTGTTGATATTGCAAAAATTTCGGAAAATGAAAGAGAAATCAAAATCTGCGGAAAAGGTGAGGTTGAAGAATGCTGCTCTTGAGTGTGGAATCCTCCGCCGTAACAGCCTCCGCGGCGCTTACAGACGGCGGCAGGGTCATAAAAAGCGAATTTATCAACAACGGCTTAACGCACAGCGAAACGCTTTTGCCGCTTATAGAAAGCGTGATGCGCGGCTGTGATTATTCGGCGCTTGACGCTGTTGCGGTGACTGCCGGTCCCGGTTCGTTTACCGGCGTGCGCATAGGCGTGGCAACCGTCAAGGGCATTGCATTCTCTTATACGCTTCCCTGTATCGGCGTTTCCACACTTGAGGCGATCGCGTATAATTTTGTTGATGAAAATGCGGTTGTATGCGCCGTTATGGACGCGCGGCGGATGCAGTTTTATAACGCGCTTTTCAAATGCGAAAACGGCTGTATTACCCGCCTTTGCGCGGACAGGGCTGTTTCCGCGGCAGAGCTTCAAAAAGAGCTTTTGCCCTTTGAAAGGGTTATCATAGCCGGAGACGGGGCAAAGCTTTTTTACTCGTCCTTATCCTCGGATAATTGTGCGCTTGCCGCCGAAAACAGAATTTATCAAAATGCCGTGGGCGTTTCAGCCGCGGCGCAGAATAAGAAAATGCTTCCCGCCGCCGAGCTTGCTCCCGTATATTTAAGGCCAAGCCAGGCGGAGAGGGAACTTAAATTGAAAAGGAAACAGAAAGGATAGGCTTATGCTTGCTTTAGGTTCGGATCATGCGGGGTACCCGCTCAAAGAGGAAATAAAAAAATATCTTGATAAAAAAGGCGTTGCATATAAGGATTTCGGCTGCTGCGCGCCGGAAAGGTGCGATTATGCCGTGTTCGCGCAAAAGGCGTGTGATTCCGTTGTGCGCGGTGAAAGCGAAAAGGCGCTTTTGTTCTGCGGCACGGGTATCGGCATTTCCATGGCGGCAAACAAGGTCAAGGGTATCCGCGCCGCCGCGTGCTCCGATTATTTCAGCGCGCTGTATACACGCGCGCATAATGACGCGAATTGCCTCTGCCTCGGCGCAAGGGTAATAGGTCCGGGGCTTGCGGAGATACTTGTGGATGTATTTCTGAATACGGAATTTGAAGGCGGAAGGCATCAGGACAGAATTGACCAGATTGCGGCTATAGAAAACGGTGAAAAATTATACTGAACCCGTTGTGGAATCTGAATGGTTATAGCGCTTTTTAATATTTCCAAAATAAAACGCCGCCCGAGCCAAACGCCCGGGCGGCATAAATTTTTTATTGAATTAACTCCACTTTAACGCCTTTACGGAAAATCCGAGCGATGTGTCAAGCTTGTTCTTCTGGATAACAGCCACAACCTTTGTTTTGGTGCAGCCGGAATCGTTGATTTCCTCAACCTCGCCGATAACCTTATAGTAGTTATTGCTGCCGAGATCCTGGATTTCGGTTATGGTAACCGTGTGCGTTCTTGTTTCATATGAGCTGCTTGTAATGGTAAATGTATCGGAAGAGCTGTTATATTGAATCGGTGCGGCGTATTCAATGCCGTCAGCCGTGTATTGATTGCATTTTGATTTGAAGCCTACAACGGTTCTTGCAAAATAATTGAACAAATCTATAACAACCGTGCCGCTTGCAAAGCTGTATGTATCCGTATTTTCTCTTTGCATCATCCAGCACGCGACATGGGTGGCGATTTCAATCGGAACACTGTCTGTATTTTCATAGCTTGCCAAATATAAATACGGAACCTCAAGCATATTCGTAATGGTTGTAACATCAGCGTCGCTGAATGAAACGCTGGTTCCGGATTCGGAGGTGGAGGGAACCGAATCGTCGTCGGCAGGCAGCGTGGTAAGCTCCGATTCCGTTGTTTCGTCCGCGTCATCCGTATTGTTGGCTATATTCGTGCGGTCCGGCACTCTGGAGGGGGCGTCCCCTGAGCTGCTGCTACTGCTTGTGGTTTCGGAGTCCGTGCTTGATGTATCAGTCGGCATATTCTGCGGGTTTTCTATGATTTCGCCCGTTTTGTTGCCCTCGGAATCAAGCACATACGCTACGCCGTCCTCATAAACTACGGCAACGGTATTGCCGTCTTCATCAACCTCAAAGCCGTATTCCACAACGCTGTCCTCAAGGCTTCCGGCTGTATCGGCAGTTTCGGAATCGGTGCTGCAAGCCGCGAAAACGCTTGCAATAAGGCAAATACATAAAAGTATGGCGCTTAACTTTTTAACCATTCAAAGACACCTCTGATGTTGGAATTTGTTAATATATTTTTAATTATATACCTTTTTTGAAAAATGTAAATATATTTTTTACGGCGGTTCTAACTTTTTACGAATATTTTACAATAAATACATATTTTATTGTATAATAAAGAAGAAAGCAGGTGGTGTGTCCATGAAAAATTCGGAAAAAGCGGCGGTCGGCGGCTTGTGTACGGCTTTATCCGTGGTTTTATTGTTTTTTACAAGCGTGCTGTATATTTTTACCTATGTAGTCCCCATGGTGCTCGGCGTTCTCATGAGCACTGTTAAAAAAACCTTTTCCTCAGCCTGCGCATGGAGCGTTTATATTGCCGTCAGCGTGCTTTCGCTGTTTTTGGTGCCTGAAAAAGAATCCGTGCTTATGTATGTGCTGTTTTTCGGCTATTATCCTATTATAAAAAGCGGTATAGAAAAAATAAGACCCGCCGCCTTTGCGTTTATCGTTAAGCTTATTTTATTCAATATAACCGTAGCCGCTGCAGAGCTCGCGGCGTATTTCATTTTCGGAATACCGTTTTTTGAGGACGGCTCTTTTTCCTATGTAATGCTCGTATTGTTTGCGGTTTTAATGAATGTTGTTTTTGTTATGTATGAATTTCTATTAAGGAATTTTATGGTGCTTTACGAAAAAAAGCTTGAAAAGCGTATCAAAAAGATTTTCAGATTTTAACCCCTGCGTATTTTTGCCGAAAATATTTAAAAAAAGTCATATAATATTATATTACAAGGGAACATACAATTATATTTCATTGCAAAAAGCGGAAATAAGGTTTATAATATATACAACCGGCAGGTAGAAAGACATTAAAAACGGCTTTTCTGTGAAAAAGCCTTTTGTTATATTAAAGGGGGCAATGAAATGTCTGAAAAAGATTTATTGAATGAGAAAACAAACGCCGAAAACGGTCAAACCGAGGGTCTTAACGAGCAGGATATGCAGGAGGCTTACGATTACTCTGTAAACCCCGCTTCCGACGAGTACGAGGACATCGAACCGTCCGTTGAAAGCACAGACGAAAACTTTTTCAAGAAACATAAATTGCTCTGCGCTGTTATAGCTGTTGTGCTTGTTATCGCCCTTATAACAGGCGGCTGGCTTATCTTCGGAAATTCAAAAACAATCAGCCTGATTACCGACACATTAAATGTAGAATACGGTGAAAGCTATACGCCTGCTGTTACTGATTTCGTTGAGGAAAGTAAAATCGACGATAGTTATACAATTACAGGTGAAATTCCCAACGAGGACGAAAAAGAATATCCTGCAATCGGTGAATATTCTCTTATAATCTCCGCTGACGGTAAAGATGACGCGGAAGTAACTGTTATTGTAGCAGATACCACGGCACCTGAGTTTGCGGAAGATTCGCTCACAGAAATTACCGTCTACCTTGACACTGAGCTTACAGAAGAAACGCTGGGCAGTCTGTTCACGGTAACGGACCTTGAAGATGTAACGCTCTCTGTAGACGACAGTGAAGTAGATTACACAACCGCAGGCACATACACTGCAACGGTTTACGCTGTTGACGCGGCCGGTAACACAAGCGAGCTGGAAATCACGCTTGTTGTAACGGAAGACGAAGAGGAAGTGACAGACACAGAAGAAAGCACAGATGACAGTTCAACCGAGGACAACTCAAGTTCTTCAGGCAGTTCTTCAAGTTCCTCAAGCTCATCGAGCGGCTCAAGCAGTTCAAGTAAATCCGGCTCATCGAGTAGTTCAAGTAAGTCCGGCAGCTCGAGCAGCAGCTCCAACAAATCGAGCAGTTCGAGCAGTTCAAACAAATCAAGTTCGTCAAGCAGCTCAAGTTCTTCAAGTTCATCGAGCTCTTCGAGTAGTAGTTCGAGTTCTTCGACTGTAAGCGCTTCAGAGGTTGCTGAAAGAATTGTTTATTACATAAATCAATATAGAAAAAAAGACGGTACGTCGTCGTGTACGATGTTGTCAGGTCTCTCCGAATATTCACAATATAGGGCAAAGCAGCTTATTACAAACTTTGCGCATGATGAAGATGATATGACAGCAGCTGCAAATGCGCTCAAGTATGGGTATTATATGGATCCTGATGTTTATGGGTTCGACGGCGAAGGATACTACAATGTAAATGCAAGGGAAGCGATTACCAAATTCGCTCCATCTGGAATTATCGGAATTTC
Source organism: uncultured Bacteroides sp. (assembly GCA_964405895.1). Classification (GTDB taxonomy): domain Bacteria; phylum Bacillota; class Clostridia; order Oscillospirales; family Acutalibacteraceae; genus Eubacterium_R. Next base: position 17,407 of record CAYOPQ010000001.1, read on the forward strand.
AAATTTTACCACATCAAATATTGACACAATTGCAGAACAAGCTGCAAAAAATTTTTATAACAGTTCCGATCACTGGGCATATGTGGGCTCAAGCACATATTCCTATATAGGCGTTGGGGTGACATATTCTGGTGCTTATGTTTATGTTTGTGTCAATATGGCACGAATCAATATTGACGAAAACCCGTTAGGGTACTAATTTTATCATAAAAATGAAAAATTATATACATTTGTAAAAAAAACACTTGACAAATGCTTTTTTTACCATTATAATAATAATCAATGATCGTGTTGCAGATACTCGCGAGGACTGCGACCGGGGAGGGTTCTGCGGAACCCTCTTTTTTTTGAACTGAGGAGAATATTATGATGTGAAAATGTTTGTGCTTACAATTGTATATTGAAAAAAACGATATAGAGTATCAAGTAAACTTCCGACATTGCGATTTTACAGTTTCGGATTAAGAAAAGAGGGATAAGTCAGAACATGAAAAACTTGAAAATAGATGCTAATGGAACAGAGATAAGAGTGATAGGCGATGTTGCAAATGAAAAAGCCTACATATCATTAACAGATATTGCCAAATATAAAAATCCAGATAATGCTTTTTAACCTATCGAATTCGATAGGTTTAAAGCGGAGTCGATTAAAACCAGTTCAATTCTGTCATAATTTGCAATAAAAAAACACTTGACTTTAGTTATGCCACACACAAAGCACTCGCCCTTATAGGCGGGTGCTTTGTGTGTGGCTTTGTGTTATAATTAAAGTGTGGGTATTAAAATAAGATAAAACAGTTTGTCAGTTAAAAAACAACCGTTTAGTTAAAGGCTAAATTATTGCCGCAAAAATATATTAAATGAAGGATCACACCTTTGATAATAAAAAACGACTGCAAGGCATATCCGTTTCGGATTCCCCGCAGTCGTTTTTTGATTTTAATCAGTCCGCCTGTTTATATACTCTTTCAATTCTCGGGTTTACCAAAAGCGGCGAAATATCAACGCTTGCGGTATCACCGGCTTTAACATCCGAATCGGTAACATCAACAGCCGTGTGGGAAAGGCCGATTTCACCGATAACATGAAACATTCTTCCGTTTATTCGCATGTACATTTGCTTGTTTTTGGCAAATTGCTTGGCGGCGGAAAGCACATATCTTAGATCCGCGGTTTCGCGCTCCTTTTGCAGTCCGAAGCCGTCGTAATGCCCTATGGGAACAACGGCGATTTTTGTTTCCCGCTTTGTTTTATAAAGTCCGTTATACCCAACGGCATATCCGGCGGGAACGGTTTTGACCTCAACCACCTCCGCTTCAAGAACGCCGAGTCTGTGAAGCGGTGTTTTTTTGTCTGTAATCACCCGTCCCGTAAAGGCGGAGCCGATTCTGACCGCGTCCATTGACACGCCGTCAACATTGAGAAGCGCGGGCGAATTTGCGCAGTGCGCAAGCCCTGTTTCGTGACCGGATTTTTTAATCTGTTCAATACAGTCCTTAAAAACGGTAAGCTGTGCTTTTGTAAGCTGCTTATTCCTGAACGCGCTTGAAAAATGCGTGTAAATTCCCGAAAATTTAAGCCGGCTCATATCATAGCATTCCAATGCCTTTGAAATTTCACTCGGCATAAAGCCGTATCTGCCCATTCCCGTGTCAATCTTCAGATGACATTCTGCGGTAATATCCGCCTTTTCACAAGCGCTCTGCATTGCTTTCGCCGCCTCAAGGGAGCCGATTGTTGCAATACAGCCGTTTTTCGCAATTGCAAGCGCTTCGCTTTCTATGCAGGTTGAACGCATCACAAGGATTTTATCGTCTTTTTCCGCAATATTTTTTATATACGGTATATCCGTAACCTCGGTAACCGCAAAAAAATGAATCCCGCATTCTTTAATGGTCAGCGCCATTTCTTCTATGCCGAAGCCGTATCCGTTGCCCTTTACAACGCCTATGACCGGCACGCCGGCAATGTTTTTTATATATTCAATATTTTCTTTAAGCTTGTCCTTATCAATAACATATCTGCTCATTATAATTTCTTCTTTAACTCCATTGCGAAATTGTATAGCTTATAAATCGGCTTGTTGATCACATAGTCAAATTCGCCTATAAATTCTTTCATATATCCGCCGAAGCCGTGCTTGAAGCGCCACAGCCCGTAATGCGGATTTTCGGGGTTTTGGCAGTCGCCGCTTATCCCTCCGAAATCATAAACGGCGCAGCCGCATTCCAGACCCCATTTCATCATTTCCCACTGCAAAGCGTAATTCGGGTAAACATTCCTGTGGGCGTTAGAGGACGCGCCGTACTGGTATTTCATAACATTGCGCCCCCATTTTATGGCTATGGTTCCCGCAATCGGCTTGCCCTCGTAATAAGCCATATAAAGCCTTGCGTCCTCGCCCATGCAGTTCAGTATCTTTTCAAAATACCACTTCGGCCTTGTGGAAAAGCCGTCTCTTTCTCCGGTCTCCTGCATGATCTTTACGAAATCATCCAGCGCCTCGGCGCCTTCAATTCTGACCTCAACGCCTTTTTTAGGCGCTTTTCTGATCCTGTTCCTGTAATCGGGTTTGAAGGTCAGCATAAGCTCCTCCTCGCTCATTCCGTTATAGTCAAAGCAATATACAAAGCGTGGCTGCACATTTTCAAAATCAAGGCAGCCGGGGTTGAGCTCAAGAAAGCCTTTTGCCAGCAGATGCTTTTTATATTCCGTATTTTCAACCGTGATTTCCGGGTCGATCTTTATGCAGTAAGCCTTGTATTCCTTGGCAAGCTTCAGCAGTCCGTCAAAAAGCGCGTCAAAGGTTTCAAAATCATCCTCATCGGCAACGAAGCCCCTGCAAATGTAAAACAGGGAATACCGTATCAGCGGCACAAATCGGATCAAAGCGGCGGCAGAACCCTTTATAGCACCGTTTTCATCCTTCAGCATGATTGCCTCCCATTTCCATGAGGACTTGACTTTCGCCCATTTTGAGGAATGCTGGAACAATCCCTTGGGGTGCGATTTAATGAAACCCTCGTATTCCGCCAAATTGTCCTGAGTAACGCGTTCTATCATATTTTACCTCCGCAATAACACGGTGCGTGTTAAATTTTGCTATTATTGTACCACAAATTATAGCATAAATGTAATAATCTTGTCTATATATATTGCGCTGTTTGTTGACTTTTATTATAAAATCAGTTACTATAAAAATAAATAATTATTAGCAATATTCAGATATTTACGGGTGGAATTTATGAAAAAAGCAGTTTGGGAAGATCCTAAAATCATTAAAATCAATAAAGAGGACGGCCATGTTATCGCCATGCCGTATGACGATGTGCAATCGGCTGTTTCCGGCAGGGAGAGCAAATACAAGCTTTCCTTAAACGGGCAATGGAAATTTTATTGGCAAAGGGGCTTGCGTAATCAGCCGCAGGGCTTTGAAAAAACGGATTTTGACGATTCCGAATGGGGAGAAATCAAGGTGCCCTCCGTTTGGCAGACGCAGGGCTATTCCGTGCCGTATTATTATGCCAGCACATTTCCCAAAGCCATCAGCCGCAGCAAGCGCAAAATTCCTAAAATCAATCATAAAATGCAGGAAATCGGCTTTTACAGAAAAAGCTTTACGCTTGATCCGGCGTGGCAGGGCAGGGAAATATTTATTCATTTCGGTGCATGTAAAGCCGGTCTTGAGGTTTATGTGAACGGCGAATTTGTGGGCTATTCCCAGGGCTCCATGACCCCGCATGAATTTGATATAACGAAATTTGTAAATATCGGCGCGGAAAATACGGTCTGCGCCAAGGTCTACAGATATACGGACGGTACTTATCTTGAGGATCAGGATATGTGGTGGCTTTGCGGCATTTACAGGGAGGTCTATGTGTTTGCCGAAAGCGCCGCCTGCGTGCGTGATTTCTTTTTCAGAACAAAGTTTGATACTTTTTATAAGAATGCCGACGCGCTGCTCAATGTTTATGTCGAAAATTACGGCGCTGTACAGGGCAACGCCGTCTGCAAGGCGTATCTGATTTCCGATACGGGCAGTGAAATCAGCTTGGGTGAAAAGGTGTTAAAGCTTGAAACGGGCAGAACAGAATTTGCGTTTAAAGCAGAGGTTGCGAATCCCAAAAAATGGTCTGCCGAAGCGCCCAATCTCTATACGCTTGTGATTATTCTCTTTACCGGCGCAGCGATTCAGGCGGTCAAAACCTATAAGGTGGGATTCAAGCAGGTTGAGATCAAGGGCGAAAAAATCTATTTTAACGGTATGCCGCTGATGATAAGAGGCGTTAACCGCCATGATTTTGACCCGGATAACGGCTGGGCTGTTCCGAGGGAAAGATATACGCAGGATCTTGATATTATGAAACAGAATAATATCAATTCCATTCGCACCTCGCATTATCCGGACGACCCTTATTTTTATAAAATGTGCAATGAATACGGCTTTTATGTTATGGACGAATGCGAAGTCGAATCGCACGGCGTAAGGCGCAAGGGCGTGCCGGGCAGCAATCCCGTCTGGACGCAGGCTGTTGTGGACAGAATGCAGCGCATGGTGCTCAGGGACAGGAACAATCCCTGCATATTTATGTGGAGCCTCGGCAACGAAGCGGGGGACGGCGATAATTTTGCCAAGATGAAAAAGGCGGCGCTTGAGCTTGACGATACAAGGCAGATCCATTATGAGGGGGATTTTGATTTAACCAAGAGCGATGTTATTTCCAGAATGTACCCCACTGCTGATATTATGGAAAAGCTCGGAAACAAGCAGGAAATCAAGATAACGCTTTACGATAATATCGCAAATCAGCTTGCGGCGGACAGTAAGCCGATAAAGCCCGAAATGTATGAGGGCAAGCCGGTTATCCTTTGTGAATACGCCCATTCCATGGAAAATTCGCTGGGCAATTTCCAGGAATATATGGACGATTTTGAAAAGTACGAAAATATGTGCGGCGGCTTTATATGGGATTTTGTAGACCAAACGATACACCGCGTCAGCGAGGACGGCAAGGATATGTGGCTTTACGGCGATGATTTTGCCAAACAGGAGCCGCGCAGTGCTATTGATATTCCGAACACAACGGCGCTTGCCGGTTCAAATACCTATTTTTGCGCAAACGGCATAATCGCGGCGGACAGAACCGTACACCCGCAGATACACGAAGTGAAAAAGGTCTATGCGGAGATCAAAACTGAGGAGTTTGATTTAAACAAGGGTACTTTTAAGGTGAAAAACAAACACCTGTTTACCAATCTTTCTGCGTTTGCCTGCCGCTGGGTCATCGAGGCGCAGGGCGAGAGGCTTGCAAGCGGCGAGCTTGACGATGTGGAATGCGAGCCGCTTTCGGAAACCTTTATAACGATTCCTTATGATATTACCGCGTTTCTGAGTGATAAAGAGGTGGTTTTGACCGTATCCTTCTACAATAAGCGCTATATGCCGGGTATAAAATCCGACTTTGAGGTGGCGTGGGATCAGTTTATTCTGAATCCGATGCCGCAGCCGAGCGCTCCGAAATCAAAAGGCAAGCTTTCTTATGATAGCAAGGGCAATACGGTCAAGGTTTGGGGAGATAATTATAAAGTAAAAGTCAAAAACGGCAGAATCGTCAGCATATTTATTGGAGATGAACAGGTGCTGAAAGCCCCTATGGAGCCTTATTACTTCAGGGCGCTTACCGATAACGATATTGATTCGCTGAATTTTGTGCCGGCGCTCATTCCGCTGCACCCCTATTACAAGTGGCGCAGGGCGAGCAAATCGGCTGTGGCGGTAAGAACCGTTGCAGGCGTCGGCGAGGACAACAGTGTTGAAATACATATTGCTTGGCGCACGCCGTTGCTTAAAGACGCTGTGTCAACCTACAGAATCTATCCGGACAGAAGAATTTATGTATTTCACAGTGCAACGCCTAAAGCGGATATGGTCAGGTTCGGCATGCGCGTGACCCTTGACGGGAAGATGGAATATGTAGACTGGTACGGCAGAGGACCGCATGCAACCTATTGCGACAGAAAAACGGGCGCGAAAATCGGCGCCTACAAGTCAACCGTAACGGAGCTTGAGCACAGATATATGCGTCCGCAGGAAAACGCGAACAGAACCGATGTTCGCTATGTTACATTTACCGACGAAAACGGAAGAGGTTTCAGGTTCACCTCCTATTTTGATGATTTCATAAACTTCAGTGCGCAGCACTACACGGTGGAACAGCTTGAGGCGGCAACGCATGTGCATACTATACCGTATAACAACAGTATTACTGCCGTAAATATTGACCATATGCAGCTCGGTGTCGGCGGCGATCTGCCCGGTCAGGCGTTTGTAAGGGAGCCTTATAAAATGAAAAAGGGCGTAAAGCAAAGCTACAGCTTTGTAATGGAGCCCGTTGATCTAAGGGAGAGCCATTCTTGAAAAGGCCCTTTGCGAATATAGGGTTTACCTTTGCCGTTACCCTTATAATCCTCAATTTTCTGAATGTGAAATGGGCGCTTGCGGTATTTGCTGTCGTAAGCGTTCTTTTCGTCATTTTCATTGCCGCGGAAAAAACAAGAAAAGCGGCGGCGCTCCCGCTTTCCATGCTGAGCGCGGCGCTTGCCTGCATTGTGTTCGTAACTGTCTGGAATAATATCTTTTTGCCGCAGACAGTGCTGTACGACCAATCCGTAAGCGCGCAGATTTATATTGTTGATGTTGAGGATACAACAACCAACGGCTATGCCTACACAGTGAAAACAGAAAGCATTGATATGCAAAACGCGCCTCAGAATATAAAATTGACGCTTTATTCAAGCGAGCGCGTTATTGCCGACAGCTACGAGCTTTTAAATGCGGAGATAAGTCTTTTTTCCGCCGGCGAAAACGCCTTTGATTCCCACGGCTCGTTTGACGATAATATTTTTCTGAAGGGTTATATCCGTTCATACAGCAGAACCTATGAATCGGTCGGCGGCATAGAATCTGTCAACAGATATTTTATTGAACTCAGGGAAGAGCTGAGAGATCGGTTTTCGCAGGTCATAACCGGCGATGAGGCCGCGCTCTCGCTTGCGGTTTTAACGGGCGATACCTCAACCTTGAGCGACGATGCCTATAATGATTTCAAAGCGTGCGGCGCTACGCATCTTATGGCGGTTTCCGGATTCAATCTTGCTGTTTTTACCGGCGTGCTGTATAAATTGCTGCGCAGAATGCTTTGCCCGAAACTGATTTTGACGGGGATTTGTGCGGCAAGCGTTGTTTTCTATGTTTTGCTTGCGGGCTTTTCCGCTTCCATGATAAGAGCCGCCATTATGATGATGGTGTTCCTTTTATCAAAGCAGTTTTCGGAAAGAGCGGACAGCCTGAATTCCTTGGGCTTTTCGGCGTTTTTGGTGTGCCTGAACCCTTTTGCGGTAACAGATGCCGGCGCGCTGCTGACCTTTGCGGCGGTTCTCGGACTCGTTGTATTGAACCCTTACCTCAGTATCAGGCTGAAAACAAAATTTAAGCCTCTTAAAAGCGGTCTGGATACCGTAACGGCGTCCGTGAGTGTATTTATCACAACATTTCCGATTATGTATTTCATGTTTGGGGAAGTCAGTATAATAGGCTTGCTGTTAAATGTCTTGCTTATACCTCTTTCCGAAATACTCATGATGAACTCCATCGTTTTCTTTGCGCTGTCGTCCGTACCGTTTATCAGTACGATCAATGTTTTTGTTGCTAAGCTTTTCGGCGGGGCTATGCTGAAGATAACGGATATCTGTTCCGGCTTTACTTTCAGTACAGTCAATATCGGCTCCGAGCTTTTCGCTGTTCTGATATTCTGTGTTTTTGTCATATTCGCCGCAGGGTTCTTTATTAAAGCCGTCAGCGGAAAGCGCCTTTTTAAACAATGCGCGGCAATATCCTGTGCTTTTACGGTGCTGATCAGTATTTTTTCCGTTATCGCTTCGGAAAATTATGTCTATCTCAGAATTCTGCACGGCGAATACTCAAATGCCGTTATTGTCTATGATGATGAGAACGCCGCCGTGTTCGGCGTAACGGAATATGAACAATATTATACAGCCAAAAAGATTATCGAGGCAAACGATCTTACGTTGGCAATAGTTATTGATTATGACGGCGAGTATTCGGCTTCGCTTGCCGAGGAATGCGGCTGTGTCAATTATGTTTCCGATTTTGATGTTTCGGATTATACGCTTGAAAACCCGAAAATTGAGGATGCCGATTTCAGCGCGGAAATTTGGAGCGGCTTAGAGGTGAGCTATTCCGACGGCAATGTTTTTCTCAGAGTGGAAAACACATATTTTGATTTCAGTACCGATATGCTTGCCAATACTGAAAATTATGATATAATTTATACAATAAATAATGACGGATACTCTGTAAGAGGGGTGAACAAGTGGGCAGGATAGATGAAAAAGAGCTTAAAACGCATATAAAGAATCATGATTTTTCAAAAGCTTATTTCATATACGGCGACGAGAAATATTTAAAAGAGTTTTATGTGGGTAGGCTTGTCAAAAAGCTTGTTCCCGAAACCTTTGAGGATTTTAATCTGCACAGATTTTACGGGAACGATACTTCGATAGACGATATTTTAAAGGACGCGGATCTCCTGCCGATGATGAGCGAGTGCAACCTGATACTTTCCTGCGATTATCCGTTTGACAAAAGCGAAAAGGATTGCAAGCTGATCAAAGAATATCTTAAGGATATTCCCGATACAACCGTTTTGGTGTTTTGGTTCAATAATGTTAAGCCGGATATAAGAAAAAGCGCCCGCTGGAAGGGCGTTGAAGCGGCGTTTTCCAAATACGGTTCCAGCCTGGAATTGAAGCTCAAATCAGAATCGGAACTGGTTAAGCTGCTGATGTCCGCCTGCAAAAAGCGCTCGGCTGAGCTTTCGGCAGAAAACGCGCGCTATCTCATATCCGTTTCCGGCAATGAAATCGGCACGCTTTTAAATGAGATCGAAAAATTATCCGCCTTTGCCAGCGGCGGTGAAGTCACAAGGGAGAATATTGACAGACTGGCAGTCAAAAGCCTCCAGGCAAGGATATATGACCTTTCAAATGCGGTTGTGCGCGGTAATTATGAAAAGGCTTATTCCGTGCTAGACTCCCTTTTTGCCGCTAAGGAGGAGCCGATAAAGGTGCTTTCCGCTGTATCGGGCTGCTTTGTGGATATGTATAGGGTAAAATGCGCTAAAATCAGCGGTGAGCCGTTTGATGATGTTGCGCGGTACTATAACTATTCCGGCAGGGAATTTGCGCTTAGAAACGCTTCAAGGGACTGTGCGGCGCTTTCTGTGGAACAGCTGAGGGATTCCATTGATGTGATTATGGCGGCGGATAACGCCGTTAAAAGCACTGCTGCCGATTCCAGGCTGATTCTTGAGGAAATGCTTGTCAAGCTGCTTCTTATTTCCAAAGAGGTTCATTATGATCAAAATCCATGAGGCCGTCATTGTAGAGGGCAAATATGATAAAATCAAGCTTTCAAATATTTTAGACGCCTTTATCATTGAAACGGATGGCTTTGGCATATTTAAAAATAGGGAAAAGCTTGCTTTTATACGCCGCTTGGCTGCCGAACGCGGGATCATACTGCTTACGGATTCGGACCATTCCGGCTTTCAGATCAGGAATTTCATATCCGGCGCCGTTCCGAAGGACTGTGTAAAGCATTTATATATTCCGGATATTTACGGAAAAGAAAAGCGCAAGAAAACGCCGTCAAAAGAGGGAAAATTGGGCGTTGAGGGTATTTCCGACTCTGTTTTGGAAAAGCTGTTTCATACTCTCGGCGTCGAATGTAAAAGGGTCAATGAAGAGAACCGTATCAGTAATTATGATTTATATTGCGCCGGTGTATCCGGCGTGCCGAACGCATCGGAAAAAAGAAAAAAACTCCTAAAGTCGCTCGATCTCCCGGAGTTTCTTTCAACCAATTCTCTTTTGAGTTACTTAAATACTGTTATGGATAAAACGGAATTTCAAAATTATATGATCACAATCTGACTCCTCTGTTCCGCTCCGCGGGGCAGGGGAGTTTTAAACGCAAGGTTGTACATATCCGTATATTTGCACTGCCTGATAAAATATTCAAGATTTTCTTCATCACAGTCGGAAAGCTTTGTTATTATTTTTTTGCCCGAATATTTTTTTATCCGGCTCAGGATTTCTCTGCCGCCGGCGCTGAAGCCCAGCACCCGGATTACCGGCACATCGTAGGATTTCCCTTCAATTCCCAAAAAAGCCCGCATAGCGATTCTGCGTATGCGTGAAAGCGTGTATCGCTTGGATTTCACGGAAAAAATAAAATCCTCATAGCTCTCGGCGCTCCCTGCCGCCTCATATAATTTATTTTCAAGCCCCTCGGTCACATCGGCTATCTTAAGAAAATCCGCCTGCGTCATGTTCCTGAGCCTGTACAGGAAAGCAGATTCGCAGTTTTTTACGCTTGCTGTGCTGTCTGCGGGAAGCCCTTTTCTTATTTCAGAGGCGCTGTACAGCTTATCGTCGCTGTCATGCCCCTTTCCGATTCTTTTTACCGCAAAGCAGTCAAGCGCCGTTTCCTTGATGTACTCGCAGGCAAGGATATTGTTCGGCGTCTGTAATATATCACTGTCCATAACGCTGCTCCTCGCGGCGGGATAGGACATGCCGCTTTTCATCTTCATTTTGATTTCTTGCTGAAGTTCGGCACTTTTCAATTTATCCGCCGCTTTCCGCAGCTCGTCAATATGATCGTTTTCCGCTCCGAACGCGAGCATGTCAACAACGCCCAGACTCTCCGCAAGTCTGACGGCGCTCCTTGCAAACCCCTCGGCGGAGAGCAGCGCCTGCTCCGGCGGCAGCTCAATGATCAGATCCGCCCCGCCGCGCAACGCAGCGCCGGCTCTCGTAAATTTATCATATACTGCAAAATCGCCGCGCTGCACAAAATTGCCGCTCATTATGCATATTATTTTACTGTCCGGGTATTTCTCCCTGATTCGGCTAAACAGATATTCGTGCCCGCTGTGAAACGGATTGAATTCACTGATTACAGCTATGTTCATAAAAACCTCTTAAATAACAAAAAAATATATAATATACTTGACATTTTTTATTTTAGTATATATTATTATATTAATAATTAATTTATTTTTCAATAGCGAGGGATATAATTGTGAAAATTCTTGTAATCAACTGCGGCAGCTCGTCCCTTAAATTCCAACTGATCAATATGGACGATGAATCGGTAATCTGCAAGGGAACTATTGAAAGAATCGGCCTTCCGATTCAGGGCGGCGAAAGCAATGTCGGTTATCACGCCGGCGGAAAAGAGCTTGTTTTTGACCGTGAAGTCCCGTCGCATGTTGATGCTTTCAACACTGTTATGGAGCTTATGACGCAAAGCGAATTAAAAGTGCTTGATTCGCTTGATGAGATTGACGCTGTCGGCCACCGCGTAGTTCAGGGCGGTGAAAAATATAATAAGAGCGTTTTAATAGATGAAACTGTTGTGCAGGATATAGAAAATATGATCCCGCTTGCGCCTCTGCATAATCCCGCCAATCTTCAGGGGTATGAGGCTTGCCTGTCCCTGTTGGGTCCCAAAGTCCCTCAAATCGCGGTATTCGATACTGCGTTTCACAGCACGATGCCGCCTATGGCGTATATGTATGCTCTTCCTTATGAGTATTTTGAAAAATACGGTGTCCGCCGTTACGGCTTCCACGGCACTTCCCATAAATATATAAGCGCGCGCTGCGCGGAAAAAATGGATGTAAATATTGAAAAAATCAAGATGATCACCTGCCATCTCGGCAACGGCTCATCTATCGCCGCAATAAAATTCGGCAAGGTGTTTGATACATCTATGGGCTTTACCCCGCTTGACGGCTTTATGATGGGCACCCGCTCCGGCGGCATTGACCCCTCTGTTGTCACATTCCTTCAGCAAAAGCTCAGCCTTACGCCTAAGCAGGTAGAGGAAATTCTGAATAAGCAATCCGGTGTAAGCGCCATTTCCGGCGGCTATTCCGATGACCGTGATATTGTTGCAAAGCAAAATGAGGGCGATGAACGAGCAATACTTGCGCATGAGATGCAGGCGTATCAGATTGCTAAATACATAGGCTCTTATGTTGCGGCAATGAACGGTGTAGACGCTATTGTTTTTACGGGCGGCATCGGTGAAAACGGATTCTGGCTCAGGGCGAAGGTATGCTCTTATCTCGGTTACCTCGGCGTAAATATCAATCAGTCGATAAACCAAAAGGCTGTAAAGGGCGCGGAGGCTGAATTGACGCTTCCGAGCGACAAGGTAAGAGTTTTTGTGCTTGCAACGAATGAGGAACTGATGATTGCAAGAGATACTAAAGAAATTGTTGAAAATTTAAAATAAATTGAAAAGGAGGAGTATGGATGCCTGAAATCAAATATGAGATCACTAAGCATATCGGTGTTATTTCCGAAACCGCCAGGGGTTGGACGCGCGAAGTGAATATGATTTCTTGGAACGGCCGCGATCCGAAGATTGATGTTAGGGATTGGTCGCCGGATCACTCAAAAATGAGCAAAGGCCTTACCTTTACCAAAGAAGAAATCGTTGAACTCAAAAAGCTTGTTGACGAGCTTGATTAAAATTTTAGGGGCAGCTTAAATAGATTAGGTTGCCCTTGAAATTTTGTTTAAGAAGTTTATAATATCATTGTGATATTGAATCAGAGGAAGTATATAAAATGAAATGGACATCTTTAAACGATCTTAGAGAAAAGTATCTTTCTTTTTTTGAAAGCAAGGGGCATTTAAGGCTTCCGAGTTTTTCGCTTGTACCGGAAAATGATAAAAGCCTGCTCCTCATAAATTCCGGCATGGCGCCGATGAAAAAGTATTTTACGGGCGAGGTTACGCCTCCGTCTAAAAGAGTTACCACCTGCCAGAAATGTATCAGGACTCCGGATATTGAAAGAGTCGGCAAAACCGCGCGCCACGGCACTTATTTTGAAATGCTCGGCAATTTCAGCTTCGGTGATTATTTCAAGCACGAGGCGGTTGCCTGGGCTTGGGAATTTTGCACGGAAGTTCTTGAAATGCCGGTTGATAAGCTTTGGGTCACAATCTATGAGAACGACGATGAAGCTTATGATATTTGGGTTAATGAAATCGGCGTAGACCCCTCGCACATTGTAAGGCTCGGCAAGGAAGACAATTTCTGGGAGCACGGTCAGGGACCGTGCGGGCCGTGCAGTGAGATATATTTTGACCGCGGTGAAAAATACGGCTGCGGAAAGCCGGACTGCGCGCCCGGCTGTGATTGTGACAGATATACGGAATTTTGGAATAATGTATTCAGCCAGTTTAATAATGACGGCAACGGCAATTATACGGAGCTTGCCCAAAAGAATATAGATACCGGTATGGGCCTTGAAAGACTCGCCTGTATACTTCAGGGTGTGGATAATCTGTTTGAGGTTGATACCGTACAGAATATAATGAAGAAAATTTCCGATATTGCCGGCGTAAAATATCATGAAAACGAAAAAACGGATGTTTCTTTGCGCGTTATAACCGACCATATCCGTTCGTCGGTGTTTATGGTTGGCGACGGCGTTATCCCGTCAAACTCAGGCAGGGGATATGTGCTCAGAAGGCTCATCAGAAGAGCGTGCCGCCACGGCAGGCTCCTCGGCGTAACGGAGCCGTTCCTTTATAAGGTTGCCGATACGGTTATTGATGAAAATGTATGCGCATATGACTACCTTGAAGGCAAAAGAGAAATCATCAGAAAAGTAATTGAGGCGGAGGAAAAGTCCTTCGGCAAAACGATTGACGCGGGTCTTTCACTGCTTCAGGAATATATTGACCGTACGGAGGGTACTGTTTTCTCCGGGGAAGATGCATTTAAGCTGAACGATACTTTCGGCTTCCCGCTCGATCTCACCAAGGATATTCTTGAAGAGATGGGCTTGACCGTTGACGAGGATAAGTTCAACGCGCTTCTTTCCAATCAGAAAGCAACCGCCCGCGCCGCAAGAAAGGATGCGGGTGCTGATGCGTGGAAGAACGAATCCGTCAGATTTGACTGTGACGCAACCGTTTTCACCGGATATTCGGAATTTGATACGGACGCGACCGTTCTTGCTCTCGTCAATTCCGCCGGAGAGCTTTGCGATATGCTCGGCTCCGGCGAGGACGGCACGGTAGTACTTGATAAAACGCCGTTTTACGCGCTTTCGGGCGGTCAGGTCGGCGACAGCGGCGTTCTCAAAGCGGATGATAATGTATTTATCGTAGCCGATACCACTAAAAATGACGACGGCGTTTACCTCCATAAGGGAAGCGTTTCGCGCGGCATAATCAGTGTGGGCGATGTTGTTTCTGCGTCGCTGAACAAAAGCAGAAGAGAATCCATTATGCGCAACCATACCGCGGCGCACCTGCTTCAGGCGGCTCTGAGAGAAATCCTCGGTTCCCATGTTGAACAGGCCGGTCAGCTTGTAAACGAGCACGAGGTCAGGTTCGATTTCACACATTTCAACCCTATGACACCTGCTGAAATCGGTAAGGTCGAATATTTGGTAAATGATTTCATTATGAAATCCATACCTGTTGAGATGAAAGAAATGCCCATTGAAGAGGCGAAGAAGCTCGGAGCCATGATGCTTTTCGGTGAAAAATACGGCGATATTGTACGCGTTGTCAAGGCGGGCGATTTTTCACTTGAATTCTGCGGGGGCACACATGTTTCCAACAGCGGTCAAATCGGTCTTTTCAAAATCGTATCCGAATCCTCGGTTGCCGCAGGCGTAAGAAGGATCCAGGCTGTTACCGGTTTCGGGCTGCTGGGCTACCTGAATACAGGGGAAACGATTTTGAAAACGGTGTCCTCATTACTCAAGACAGGTGAAAATGAACTGGAAAAACGCGTTTCATCCGTTATGAGCGAATTGCATGAAAAAGATAAAACGATTCAGAGCCTGAATGTGGAAATATCAAAGCTGAAGAGCGCCGAGGCGTTCTCAAAGCCCGTTGATATAGACGGCCTTGAGCTTTATGTAGGCCGTGTTGACGGCTCTACTCCCGATGCACTTCGCAAAATGGGCGATGAGCTCAAGGCGAAGGGCGAAAACACGATAGGCGTTGTTGCCGGCGCAACAGGGGACAAGGCTTCAATCGTTGCCGTATGCGCGCCGGGCGCTGTTGCAAAAGGCGTTAAAGCAGGTGATCTCGTTCGTGAAATCGCCAAGCTTGCGGGCGGAAGCGGCGGCGGTCGTCCCGATTCGGCTATGGCAGGCGCTAAGGATGTTTCCAGGCTCGGCGACGCGCTTGATAAAGTAAGCGATATAGTATCTTCCATGTTGAAATAAGAGGTGTTTATATGTGTTTGTTCTGTGAGATCATCAACGGAAATATTCCCGGCGATAAGGTTTATGAGGACGATATGATTTGCGCGTTTAAAGATGTTAATCCCGTCGCGCCCGTGCATATTCTGGTTGTTCCTAAGCTGCATATAGCCTGCGTCAATGAGATTTCCGAGGAAAATTCAAAGTATGTTGCGCATATTTTTGAAAAAATACCTGAGATTGCGAAATCCCAGGGCATTGAGAGCTATAGAATCATCAACAACTGCGGAAAGGACGCGGGGCAGTCTGTTATGCACCTTCATTTCCACCTTATCGGCGGCACGGAATTGGGAGAGAAAATATTATGAGCAGTGAATATTATACCTTGAATATCGCGGGGCTCAAAAGAAATTTAAAAAAATTCCCCGTAAACGATAAGCTCGATATTGCCGCGTTCATTCTTTTCGGCGATGTTGAATTAACGGAGCACTGCGCGAAAGAGCTTTTGAAATTAACACCCGATTTTGACTATATATTAACGCCGGAGGCGAAAAGTATTCCTCTTGCTTATGAAATGAGCCGCCTCAGCGGTAAAAAATATATTGTTATCAGAAAAAGCGTTAAGGTTTATATGGACGATCCTGTTGAAATCAGTGAAACCTCCATTACAACAAAGGGTACGCAAAGCCTTTATCTCGGTCATGAGGACGGGGACCTGTTGAAGGATAAAAAGGTTATCATCGTTGATGATGTGATCTCCACCGGTGAATCTCTGGCGGCGTGCCAAAAGGTTGCGGACGCTTTTGGCGCAAAAACAGTCGCCTGCTGCGCGCCTCTGGCTGAGGGTGATGCGGCGGAAAGAAAAGATATCATTTTTCTTGAAAAACTGCCGTTGTTCTTTAAATAACGCGCTTCGTTCTTACAGGTATGCCTGTTTATAAACGAATATGTATTTTTTATCCCTTAACGGTCATAATACCGTTAGGGGATTTTATATTTTGAGGTGCTTGATATGCTTGGCAGTGATTTTAAAGACAGCAAAAAGGTTGCCGTTGTCGGCGTGGGCATGGTGGGTATGAGCTTTGCCTATGCGCTTCTGAACCAAAATATATGCGATGAGCTCTGCCTTATAGATATTGATAAGGAACGGGCGGCAGGGGAGGCGATGGATCTTTCTCACGGCCTGCCGTTCGCGCCGAGCAGTATGAAAATCTATTCCGGAAGCTACAAGGACTGCGCAGATATGGATTTGATCGTAATCTGCGCGGGCGCGCCGCAGCTGCCGGGTGAGTCAAGGCGCGATCTGCTGCAAAAGAACTATAAGGTTTTCAAAACGATTGTGAAGCCCATTGTGGAAATCGGCTTCAGCGGCATTTTTCTTGTTGCCAGCAACCCGGTGGATGTGATGACAAAGGTTGTTTTGGAGCTTTCCGGATTCCCGGCGGAACGGGTGATCGGTTCGGGTACTTCGCTGGATACGGCAAGGCTTCGCTATATGATTGGCGAATATTTTAAGGTGAATCCGCGCAATGTTCACGCCTATGTCATGGGCGAACACGGGGATTCGGAATTCGTAGCCTGGAGCAGCTCCATGATCTCGGTTTTGCCGATCAGAGAGCTTGAAACGCACAGCGAGCAGAGGATGGCGGATCTTGATAAAATCGCCGTCAATGTGCGTGATTCCGCATATAAAATCATCAAGGCAAAAAAGGCGACTTACTACGGCATCGGAATGGTGCTTGCCAGATTATCAAGGGCTGTCCTCAACGATGAGAATTCTATTTTTACCGTATCGGCGCATCTGAACGGCGAATACGCGCACAAGGGCCTTTATATAGGCGTTCCGGCGCTTATCAACAGAGCAGGCGTCAGAAAAATCCTTGAGGTCCCGCTCGATGACGAGGAACAAAATAATTTTTCCGCCTCCGTAAAGGTTATAGAGGAAATGCTTGAGGAAATCGGATTCTGAAAATTGAAAAGCCTCCCGACTTTAAATTGATGTCGGAAGGCTTTTTTTATTTGTTGTTTTCCAGCAGATATGTGCCGCTTGACAGAATCGCAATCGCGTAGTCGCCGAATTTATAAAATTGTTTTACCCTCTCTTCAAAGGTAAGATAATCCGAAACGGTCAGATCGTTTCCGTCTATTCTTCTGACTTTATTCGTTGATGAGCACACATATATTTCGCCGTCGTCAACGGAAATGTGCGTGGGATTAACAAAGGTTGAAGTGTCCTTTCCGCCTATGCGTAAATCCACCTGCATGGTTTGGCACGAGTAGCGTATAACGCAGCTCTCGTTCGGGCAGATGCACCAAAAATACCTGCCGTCAAGCGAAAGTGAATTGACGATCTCGTCGTGATATTTGAAATATCCGCTCCAGGCGAGCTCGCCCTCTCTGTCAAATATACCGGCTTCGCCGTTCGGATAAATTACAAGCACGCGCCTGTCGTAAAGAATCGCCGCGTCACACTGCACAAAATTGGGAATGATCTCGCTGATCTTCTCAAAGGCAGAGCCGAATTTTTTGAACAGATACGCTTTCTTGGTGAGAACCTCCAGAGTTTTGTTTTCAAAGTCCACAACGCTGTATTTCGCCTTGAACTGATTGGTATTCAGTATGGGCCTTTTTTCAACGATTATCGCTTTGTTTCTGTCAAATTTTAAAACATCAACGATTTCCTTAGTGCTTATTTTTATCAAGATCAAACCTCCGATGAAGTAAGGTATCCCAAAGTCATAAGACTGTCCGTTAAATGTACATTTTCTACAAGAACCTCAGGATGAGCCATTGCAATATCATAGTTGCTGAAGTTCCAAAAGCTTTTTATCCCAAGATTTATCAACAGGTCGGTCAGCTCGCGCATATCGTTGGACGGAATACAGATAACAGCGCATATCGGCTTGTTATCAATGCAGAAATTTTCTATATATTCAATATTTCTGACGGGTATGCCCTTTATCATCTTGCCGCATATGGCTTCGTTTTTATCAAATATTCCGATAACATTGAAGCCGCTGTTGACGCTGAATATCTTGTTGCAGACCGCTTTGCCTAAATTTCCGGCGCCGATAAGTATGGTTTTGCGTTCTTTATCAACACCTAATATCTCGCCAATCTTATTATGCAGCTCCGGAACATTATAGCCGTAGCCCTGCTGACCGAATCCGCCGAAGCAGTTAAAATCATGGCGTATCTGAGAAGCCGTAAGCCCCATTCGGTTTGCCAGTTCCTTTGAGCTGATTCTGACGATCCCGTTTTCCTTCAGACTCTGAAGGAATCTGTAATATCTCGGCAGCCTTTTAATAACGGAAAGTGATATTTCCTCTTTCTTTTCCATTGCTTTTACCTCTTTGAACAGCGGTTATTGGTTATTGATCGTATCCATAACGTAGTTGCCGAATTCCTCGCAGGTGCAGCCGGTGTCGCGGCCGGTAATGGTCAGCTTCTTTTCCTCAAACATACACTTGTCAAGCGCCTTTTCAAGCGCGTCGGCCTTATCCTGATAGCCTATGTGGGAAAGCAGCATTACGGATGCCCTGAGCATGCTGCACGGGTCGGCGTATTTGCCCCTGCCCTCTGAAATCATTCTCGGCGCGGAGCCGTGGATAGCTTCAAACATGGCGTACTTTTTGCCGATATTGGCGGAGCCGGCAGTACCTACGCCGCCCTGAAATTCAGCCGCTTCGTCGGTAATAATGTCTCCGTACAGATTGGGAAGAACAAATACCTTAAAATCTTTTCTCCTGTTTGGATCTATAAGCTTTGCGGTTGTAATGTCAACATACCAGTCGTCCGTTACAATATCCGGGTATTCCTCGCCAATCTTCTTTGCCGTGTTGAGGAATTTCCCGTCCGTCGTCTTAATGATATTCGCCTTGGTTATGATTGATACTTTTCCCTTGTTGTTTTTTCTTGCGTATTCATATGCAAGGCGCGCGATTCTCTCGCAGCCCTCCTGCGTTGCCACTGTGAAATCAACGGCAAGGTCGTCTGTAATATTCACACCGTACGAGCCAACGGCATATCCGCCCTCAGTGTTTTCCCTGAAGAAAGTCCAGTCGATGCCTTCCTCAGGAACGCGAACGGGTCTCATATTTGCAAAAAGGTCAAGTTCTTTTCTCATGGCTACATTCGCGGATTCCACATTCGGCCAGCCGTCTCCCTGGCGGGGTGTAGTTGTCGGGCCTTTAAGGATAACATGGCAGCTTTTCAGCTCTTCAAGCACATCGTCCGGTATGGCTTTAAGGCATTTTGCGCGGTTCTCTATTGTGAGCCCGTCAATTTCCTTAAATTCAACCTTGCCGGCGGCAACTTCGTCTTTAAGCAGAAAAGCAAGCACCCTTTCGCTTTCTTTTGTAATAATCGGGCCTATGCCGTCTCCGCCGCATATGCCGATAATGATTTTGTCCAGCTTCTGATAATCGGTAAATTCATTATCCTCTTTGATTCTTTTTGCTCTCTCAAGCTGACCCTCCATAAGGCTTCTGAATTGCGCAACAGCGTTGTCGAGCGCAAGTTTTTCTTTATCGTCCATTTTTATAACTCTCCTGTTCTTAATATTATTTATTTATCTCTCTTGTATAATCAAGCAGTCCGCCGCAAAGGAGCATCGCCTTTTGACGGTCTGAAAGGTGGGAGGAATCAAGCTCGTACGCTTCGTTCTTTGTTTTGTTATAAAGCGTAACGGTTTCATTCTTTTCAAGCTTTTCTCTGATGTTCGGCAAAACAAGCTCGTCAAGCTGGTCTATTCTGTCGTAGCTGTCCTCCGATTTGAAAGTAAACGGCAGTATGCCGGCGTTTACAAGATTTGCAACATGTATCCTTGCAAAGCTCTTTGTAATGACGGCTTTCACACCCAAGTAAAGCGGTACAAGAGCGGCATGCTCACGGCTTGAGCCCTGACCGTAGTTGGAACCGCCGATTATGATGCCCTTGCCTTCTTTTTTGATTCTCTCCGGGAAGGTTTCGTCGCAAACGGCAAAGCAGTATTGCGATAAATGCGGAATATTTGAGCGGTAGGGGAGTATCTTTGCTCCGGCGGGCATAATATGGTCGGTTGTAATATTGTCCCCAACCTTTAAAATAGCTTTGGCGCTTATCTCAGTGGGAAGCGGCTCTGTTTTCGGGAACGGCTTGATGTTGGGACCGCGCAAAACCTCAACATTCTTTGCGTCCTCCTCGCTTGCCGGCGGCTCAATCATATTGTCATTCACAATAAATTCCGCAGGCATTTCAACTTCCGGGGCGTCTCCGAGCTCTCTGGGGTCTGTGAGATAGCCGGTAAGCGCTGACGCGGCGGCAACCTCAGGCGATACAAGATAGATGCCGGCGTCCTTTGTTCCGCTTCTTCCCTCGAAATTCCTGTTGAAGGTACGCAGTGAAATGCCGCCTGAATTCGGGCTCTGACCCATACCTATGCAGGGACCGCAGGCGGATTCCAGAATCCTCGCGCCGGCGCTGATCATATCCGAAAGCGCGCCGTTTAATGCAAGCATGTTGAGCACCTGCTTTGAGCCGGGCGCAATGCAAAGGGAAACCGTCGGGCAAATCGTCTTGCCTTTCAGAATCGCGGCAACCTTCATCATATCCACATAAGATGAATTTGTGCAGGAGCCTATGGCAACCTGGTCCACCTTTATTTTTCCGATTTCTTCCGTTGTCTTAACATTATCGGGCATATGCGGGCATGCCGCCATCGGCTCAAGGGCGCAAAGGTCTATATCTATAACCTCGTCGTATACGGCGTCCTCATCCGGAAGAATTTCCGTCCAGTCATTTTCTCTGCCCTGTGCCTTTAAGAAGGCGAGCGTAATCTCGTCAGACGGGAAAATGGAGGTCGTTGCGCCGAGCTCCGCACCCATATTTGTTATTGTTGCGCGTTCCGGCACGGAAAGGGTTTTAACGCCGTCTCCGCCGTATTCGATTATTTTGCCCACGCCGCCTTTAACGCTCATGATTCTCAAAACTTCAAGTATAATGTCTTTTGCGGAAACCCAGGGTTTAAGATAGCCGTGGAGATTGATTTTTGTCATCTTCGGCATCGGGATGTAATAAGTTCCGCCGCCCATGGCTACCGCTACATCAAGTCCGCCCGCACCCATGGCAAGCATGCAGATTCCGCCGCCTGTCGGGGTATGACTGTCTGAGCCTATAAGCGTTTTTCCGGGTATGCCGAATCTTTCAAGATGCACCTGGTGGCATATGCCGTTGCCGGGGCGTGAAAAATAAATGCCGTGCTTTTTTGCAACGGTTTGTATGTAACGGTGATCGTCAGCGTTTTCAAAGCCTGTTTGAAGCGTGTTGTGGTCTATATATGCCACGCTTTTTTCTGTTTTAACGCGCTCAATGCCCATCGCCTCAAACTCCAGATACGCCATTGTGCCGGTGGCGTCCTGCGTAAGCGTTTGGTCTATCCTAAGACCGATTTCTTCACCGGGCTTCATTTCACCCTCAACAAGATGGGCTTTGATAAGTTTTTGTGCTAATGTAAGTCCCATTTTGCACCCTCCTTGAATAGTTGTTAATTTTTTTGTCAATCTATTCTATAATATTGCTCAACTTATGTCAATCATTTTAACAGATTTTTATTATTTTATATATTAAATATATAATCTTTGTTACAATATTATTGAAATATAAACGCGTTTATGATAAAATAAATAAAAATATCAGGGCATAATAAAACAGAGGAGTGTTATTATGCCTGAGGAAGATATACAAAATAACCAGAACAATTCATCACAATCTGATTTTGAAACAGGTTCGATCACGGTCAAGAAAAACGGCCATTTTATCCATTGCCTTACTGTCATAGGGCAGATAGAAGGTCATTATATATTGCCGAGCCAAAATAAAACGACAAAGTATGAGCATGTGATTCCGCAGCTGGTCGCCATTGAAGAAAGCGCGGAAATTGACGGCTTGCTGATCATTCTCAACACAGTGGGCGGCGATGTTGAGGCCGGGCTCGCCATTGCCGAACTGCTGTCAACCATGAAAACACCAACCGCGTCCCTCGTGCTTGGCGGCGGTCATTCCATCGGTGTGCCGCTTGCCGTGTCGTGCAGAAAAAGCTTTATTGTGCCGAGCGCGACTATGACGGTTCACCCCGTCAGAATGAACGGCCTTGTGCTCGGTGTGCCTCAAACCCTGTCTTACTTTGAAAAAATGCAGGATAGAATTGTCAACTTTGTAGAAAGCAACGCAAAAATCTCCGGCAGTGATTTCAGGGCTTTAATGATGAAAACAGGGGAACTTGTCATGGATGTGGGCACCGTGCTTGACGGTGAAGGCGCGGTCAGCTGCGGCTTGGTGGACGAGCTCGGCGGCTTGTCGGACGCGCTGAGCTATCTGAACAGCGTTATTGAATCGGAGGGTGAGCAATGATCTGGTCTGTCATAAGCGGTAATGATATTTTTTATGATACGCGTGGCTGCACCGCAAATTCGGCAGTAAAGAGCCGTTCAAGCAATCCCTATGATTATATTAGATGCGGATACAGCCTTGATAACGCTTCGATGTTCGGAGGTAAAGATATTGTCAATTTTAACAGCGATATTTCAGGCAATAGGCCAGGTGCTGACTTATTTTTTTCCCTTATCTGAAAGCGGCCATTCCGCCGTGTTCCACGATTTCGCGGGCAGGCTGACCAATTCGTGCTCTGAATTGACAGGGCTTATACATATCGGCATGGCTGTCGGCGTAATCATTGCTTTTTATAAAGTGTTTATAAAGCTGATTTTTGAATTTATTTCAACGGTTTCGGAAGTCTTTACAAAAAAATTAGATGTAAAAAAGACAAGCAATTCAAGAAAATTTATGTACTTTACATTTATTCCGTACATATTTATGCTTGTATATTTGATTCCCGTCGGCGGCGGTAAAAATATTTATGCGCTTCTTGATTCGTATTCTTATGACGGTAATTTGCTTTCAGAAGGAATCTGCTTCCTTATATCAGCCGTTTTAATTGTTCTTTCATGTCTCAAACTTTCAAAAAATGAAAAAGGGCGCCGTCTGTCCGTTCACGCCGTTCTTGTAACAGCGCTTGTTGTCTTCTTTGCAATACCTGTTTCCGGTCTGTCCGTCTGCGCGTCCATTCTTTGTGTTCTGTCGTTCTTCGGGGTCAGCAAAAAGGCCGCGTTCAGATATTTTGTAAGTCTCAGCGCTCCCATTCTTTTAGTCCGCGGAATCATAGAGATATGCGTATGCGTCACTTATGTGAATATTATTACGGGAATTGTAGGCGTTGCGGTTGCGGGCGCGCTTGCGTTTTTCATTTCCAAGCTTTCACTTTATTTATTTAAAAACAATAAATTCATGTACTTTGCGTACTATCTTTTTGCTATCGGCGGGCTCAGCACGGTTATAGGAATCATAGAAATTGCTATTGGTAACTGACAGAGGGAATTATGGCAAATAAAAAAGGAAACACAAACAAAAAATCAAATAACACAAAAAAAGCCGTTGCGGAGAAACAGAAAAGCAATGCGGAGATAAACAGAGTCGCGGGTATTTTACTGTTTGCGCTGTCGCTGCTGTTTTTATTTATAGCTTTGGTAAAAGGGCAGGGCGCATGGCTTGTGCTTCATAATGTTTATGTTGGCTTATTCGGCATTTTTGCAGCCTGCGTTTTACCCGTTCTCACTATGGTGGTCACCGTGCTGTATTCCGTGAAGGAGCAAGAGCCCAAGACCCTTGCCGTTAAGGGTACAGAAGCCTTTATAATGATGCTGCTGATATCATCCTGTATACATATCGTGCGCAATCAGCCCGGCGAGGTCTTTTCACAGAGCGTTTTGGATTCGTATAGTCTTGCTACAGAAACCTTTAACGGCGGTCTGCTCGGCGCGGTCCTGGGCTGGCTTTTGCTGACCTTCGGCAAAGCTCCGGCGATTATAGTTGATGTGCTGCTGATATTTGTTGATTTTATGTTTCTCAGCGATATTACGATTATACAGTTCCTTAAAGGCGCGGCAAAGCCCGCTAAAGCCACATATGACAAGGTACAGCCCGTTATTGAGGAAAGAAGAGAGCAGAAAAAACGCTCCGCCGCAAATATTGATGTTCCGCTTGACGGCGAGGAGCGCCCAACTGATGCCAAGGAAAAGAAAAAAAGCAAGTCCGATTCTGACACTCCGCAGATGGAAGAGGTTGTTGCAACACAAAAGATTATTGATGAGATAAATGCCGCTACAGCAAAAAACAAGGCGGAGCATGAAAAGAAAAACGCGAAATCCATAGAGGAAATCGTTGAAAACGCCTCTGCCGAAAGCAGTGCCGGCGATAAGAACGCGGATAAATTTGAAGTTACAAAGGACCAGATGAAAGCAACGGTTGAGGATTATGTTATCCCGCCTGTATCGCTTCTTGTATACGGCGAGCATGCGTCAACAAAGGATGTGAGCGGCGAGCTCAAGGACAAGGCGCAGAAGCTGATTGAAACGCTGCGTTCGTTTAATGTTGAGGCGACTATAACGGATATCAGCCGCGGTCCTACGGTTACAAGATACGAGCTGAAACCGGCGGCGGGTATAAGAATATCTAAAATCACGAATCTTGCCGATGATATTGCGCTGAATCTTGCCGCAACGCATGTAAGAATAGAGGCGCCCATTCCGGGCAAGGCGGCTGTCGGAATAGAGATTCCCAATACGGTCATGAATAAGGTCTATATAAGAGAACTGATCGATACGCCTGAATTTTCGCGGCAGAGATCAACGCTTTCCGCCGGTCTCGGCAAGGATATTGCCGGCAAATGCGTGTATTGCGATATTGCTAAAATGCCGCATCTTCTTATTGCCGGCACAACGGGCTCCGGTAAATCGGTTTGCATGAATTCCATTATTGTTTCTATTTTGTACAGGGCAAAGCCGGACGAAGTAAAATTCCTTATGATAGACCCTAAAATGGTTGAGTTTAAAAAATATGCCGGAATACCGCATCTTTTGGTTCCCGTTGTTACGGACGCAAAAAAAGCCTCCGGCGCGCTCGGCTGGGCTGTTTCGGAAATGCTTCAGCGCTATAATAAGTTCTCGGAAACAGGTGTGCGCGATATAGACGGGTATAATAAATATGTTTCTAAGCATGACGATATGGAGCCTATGCCCAAAATCTGTATCTTTATTGATGAGCTTGCAGATCTGATGATGGCGGCGCCCAAAGAGGTTGAGGATTCCATATGCCGTCTTGCGCAAATGGCGCGCGCGGCAGGCATGCACCTTGTAATCGCCACACAAAGACCGTCCGTAGATGTCATCACAGGTCTTATTAAATCCAATATTTCATCCAGGATTGCCCTTACTGTTTCATCACAGGTGGATTCAAGAACAATTTTGGATTCCGGCGGCGCCGAAAAGCTGCTCGGCTACGGTGATATGCTGTACAGTCCGATCGGCGCAAGCAAGCCAACGCGCGTTCAGGGCTGCTTTATCAGCGATGAGGAAATTGAAGAGCTCTGCGAATTTGTTAAGAAGCAGGGCGAGTCCGAGTATGATGAAGATATACAAAAGGAAATAGATGAAAAGGCAGTTAAGGATAAAAAGAGCCCGTTTGAGGGCGAGGAAGAGGATGAAAACTTTGATCCGCTGTTTGAAAAGGCTGCCGAGGTTGTCATAGAATCCGGTACGGCGTCAACCTCCTTCTTACAGCGTAAGCTTTCGGTGGGCTATGCCAGAGGCGCGAAAATTATTGATCAGCTTCAGGATTACGGCGTAATAGGTCCTCCGGAGGGCAGCAAGCCGCGCAAGGTTCTTATGAATATGCAGATGTGGCTTGAAAAAAGAGCATACGACAGTAATGTACCTTTTACGGCTGAAAATACACAGCAGATGTCTTTTTCCGATTCAACAGATAATCAAGATGATGATTCGGTTTCGGATTTTGGAGACGATATAATAGATAATCAGGATAATGATTGATTATGGGGTATTGTTATGAGCTTGGGTAAGCGTAAGAAAAGGTCAAACGGGTCAAAACACAGCGATATTCTTGTGGGAGTAGCGCTGCTGTTATTGGCTGCCGTTTTTGCTTATCTCGGCTTTTCGCAGCCTAAGATTTCTAACGATTATACCGTAACCGAGTCTGAAACCGAAATATATGAGCCTGAATTTGATGTTACTGCGGATGCGGTTGAAGAAACCTCTGCGGCAAGCACAACCTCTTCAAGCTACAGTGCAACGCAGAGTACCGCTTCTTCTCAGAGCAGCAGTTCGGAAACATCGGAAGTCAGCTTCCCGATAAATCTTAATACCTGTACAAAGGAGGAGCTTATGGCTATAGACGGAATTGGGGACGCACGGGCAGAAGCGATTTTAGCTTATCGTGAGCATCTGGGCGGATACACAAGCACCGAGCAATTAATGAATATAAGCGGTATCGGAGAAACCTTATATTCTAAAATTGCGCCGTATGTAACGGTATGAGTTTGCTGAAGTCCGTTTCCGCGGTTGTTAATACCGCGCTGTTTCCCAATAAATGCAGGATTTGCGGCGCTATCATAGAATATGACAGAACATTGTGCGCGGAATGTGAAAATGCCCGCCGTATAAAACCTCCGCTCTGCCTTGCGTGCGGTTGTGAAAAGGCAGACTGCATTTGTAAGAAAGACCGTCATAAGCCGGAATATAAGGCTGTTATCGCTCCGTACTATTATCAGGATTCAATCGCAGGGGGTGTATTGAATTGCAAAATGAATGATCTTCCCTCGCTGACCGAAGCGCAGGGAGCAGAAATTGCAAAATGCGTAAAATCGTTTTATGGGCTTGTTGATTTTGACTGCGTCACTTATATTCCGATGCGCAGGTATGATGAGAAATACCGCGGTTTTAATCAATCCGCTTTGCTTGCCGAAGAGGTTGCCCGCTCCTGCGGATATGAATGCTGCGCCTTGCTCGTTAAAAAGCGCAGAACAAAAATGCAGAAAAGGCAGCGCGCCGCAAACAGGTATGTCAATATGTACAACGCCTTTGACCTTGCCGCGAATTGCGATGTCGAGGGTAAAACCATTCTCGTTGTTGACGATGTTAAAACTACCGGCGCCACGCTTTCCTCCGCCGCGCTGACGCTCAAGGCTTACGGCGCCGAATCGGTCTATTGCGCTGTATTTGCCGTTGTAAAATAGAAAAATCAATATCTGCGGCAGTTAACAATTCAGTTTCGCGGCAAAAAAATAAAAGCAGCGCTTTCGCACTGCCTCTTTATGGAGCGGCTGATGGGAGTCGAACCCACCTGTCAAGCTTGGGAAGCTTGCATTCTACCGATGAACTACAGCCGCGTATTGCATGGTGCGGGTAACAGGACTTGAACCTGCACGGTTGCCCACAAGATCCTAAATCTTGCGTGTCTGCCAATTCCACCATACCCGCATTTGTATCCATTTTATCATTATTTTTTAATGAAATCAATATAAAAAAGGAGTATTTTATGAAAAAATCGGTAAAAATCTTTTTAAGAATCCTTATTGTGCTTCTGTGTTTTGTTCTTCTGATTGCCGCAACACTCGGTATCTACTATGTTGCGTCTAAGACCTGCACGCTCACAATTAAGGTGGATGTTGACGAACAGCTCCAGGAAATTTACGGCTGGGGCACTTCTGACTGCTGGTGGGCAGATGATATTTCGGATGAGGAAACCAGAAACGAAATTGCAGATTACCTGTTTTCGGAGGACGGCTTGAACCTGGATACATACCGTTACTGCCTGTACGGCGGCTACGACCCCGATAACAACCTTGTTACAAATGAATTCCGCCTCGGAGAAAGCTTTTTGGTATACAACGAGGAAACCGGCGAGTATGAATATGACTGGAGCCGTGACGCCGATTCTCAGGCAATGCTCCAGGCTGCGCTTGACAGAGGTGTAGAAACCGTTATTCTGTTTGCAAATTCACCGCATTATTCCATGTGCACAAACGGCCGCTCAAGCGGTTCTGACAGCGGCAGCGAAACGAATCTGGACCCAAGCCGCTATGAGGATTATGTGGATTATTTCTTAACGATTACCCAGCATTTCATTGATGAGGGCGTGCCCGTAAAATATATTTCACCAATTAATGAACCGCAGTGGGGCTGGGGCGGCGATTCTCCCTCGCAGGAGGGCTGCCATTACGAGCCTGAGGAAGTTGTAGCGCTTTTGAAGGTGTTTGCTCAGGAAATCATCGAAAGAGGTATGGATGTTGAGCTCTATGTTACTGAAAGCGGCAATTTCGGCGACACGGCTAAGAACTATTACGAGCTTATGATGGCCGATGAGGATATAAGCAGCGTTATCGGCGTTTACAGCTTCCATTCCTATTTTAACGATAATGATAAAATCAAAAAGTCTAACTTCGGCGATTGGATTACGGAAAATGTTACGGTTCGCACGGATATGAGCGAATGGTGCGAGCTTCCTTCAGCGCATGACGCGTCAGACCCATTGACTGCCGTTATAATGGCGCGCGTAATTTCCAATGATATAGGCTGCCTGAATGTCAACAGCTGGAGCAACTGGGTCGCCGTGAATGAGATGGGCGTGAACGAAGAGGACGGAAATGATTATTCAGACGGCCTTTTAGTAGTGAATGCAGAGGATACCACCGATTACTATGTTGCTTACCGATATTACGGGTATATGCACTACAGCCGGTTCATACCGTCCGGTTCTGTTGTGCTTGAATGCACGGACGGCGTTTTCACCGTGGCAACCTACAGTGACGACGACGGCATACATTTCAGGGAGCTGGTTAACGAAACCGCTTATCTCACTCCGGACGGTGATGTGGTTGTTGTTGTAGTCAACGAGGGTGAAACAAGGGATATTGAATTTGACCTGGACGGCTATTCCAATGTAACGATTTACACTACGGATTCTGAACGCCAGTGCGAGCAGGTTTATAGCGGTGAAATCCAGGACAGCTATGAATGCGGTGAAAACTCTGTTTCCACCTATATATTCAGCGTTTAGAAGGTGATTTTATGAGAGTGGTAAAAGACATTGACGCGGGGTGGCTTTTTTCCAAGAAAGCCAAAGCCGCGCCCGAAACGCTTCCGTCAGACTGGGAAAAGGTTGACCTTCCGCATACATGGAACGGTAAGGATGGGCAGGACGGCGGAAATGACTATTACCGCGGCAAATGCTTTTATGCCAGAGAAGTATTGAAATCGGATTTTGACGGCGGAGAAGCCCATTATATCCAGTTCGACGCCGTCAATTCGAGTGCAGAGGTCTATTTCAACGGCGAAAAGCTTATCACGCACCACGGCGGTTATTCGGCGTTTCGTGTAAAAATAGAAGAAAAGAATATAAAAGAAAGCAATCTGCTTGTCGTTGCCGCGGATAACAGCCCGAACGATTTTGTCTATCCGCAAAACGCCGATTTCACTTTCTACGGCGGCATTTATCGCGGTGTGAAAATCATCAATGCACCGAGCGTCCATTTTTCGCTTGATTACTGCGGCGCTCCCGGCATATCGGTAACGCCTAAGGTGAACGGAAACAGCGCCGATGTTACAGTAAAGGCTTATTGTGATTTTGAAGTCAATGTCAGATTTGAAATCTTAGATGCAAACAACGAGGTTGTTTGCAGCGCGACCGCTTCGGGGAAAGACCCGTCGCACACTTTTAACATCAGCCCTGTTCATCTCTGGAACGGTGTAAAAGATCCTTATTTATATACCGCAGTTGCAGAGATTTTAGACGACGGCGCGGATAAAATATCCTGCCGTTTCGGCTGCCGTTCTTTTTATATGGATCCGGATAAAGGTTTTTTCCTCAACGGCGTTTCGTATCCTCTTCGCGGTGTTTCAAGGCATCAGGACAGACCTGAAATCGGCAACGCCCTGAAGTACGAGCACCATAAAGAGGATATAGACCTTATTTGCGAGGTCGGCGCCAACACCGTTCGGCTTGCGCATTATCAGCATGCACAGGATTTTTATGATCTCTGCGACGAGCGCGGTCTTGTTGTTTGGGCGGAGATACCGTATATTTCAAATCATATGCCCGCAGGCAGAGAAAATACGGTTTCGCAGATGACAGAGCTGATTTGCCAGAATTACAATCACCCCTGCATCGTGACCTGGGGGCTTTCGAACGAAATCACAATGGGCGGCGCGGCCGATAAAGATCTTCTTGAAAATCACCGCATCCTTAATGATCTTGTTCATAAGCTTGACCCTACGCGGCCGACAACTATGGCGGTGCTTACAATGTGCGCCCCGTCCGAAGAGATTACCGGCATAACGGACATTCTTTCCTATAACCATTATTTCGGCTGGTACGGCGGAAATGTGGATATGTACGGCCCGTGGTTTGATAAGTATCATAAAAAATATCCGAACCGTGTAATCGGGTTAAGCGAATACGGCTGTGAGGCGCTTGACTGGCATACATCTGCGCCTGAACAGGGTGATTATACGGAGGAATATCAGGCGTATTATCACGAGGCGCTTATTAAACAGATTGCGGCGCGCCCTTATCTGTGGGCTACGCATGTATGGAATATGTTTGATTTTGCCGCTGACGCCCGTGCCGAGGGCGGCGAAAACGGAATGAATCACAAAGGGCTTGTCACTTTTGACAGGAAATATAAAAAAGATTCCTTTTACGCCTATAAAGCTTGGCTTTCGGATGACCCGTTTGTTCATATTTGCTCAAAAAGATATGTTGAGAGGGCAGAGGAGGAAACGCTTGTTACCGTTTACTCCAATCTGGATTATGTTGAGCTGTACGCAAACGGCGAGCTTGTTGAAAAGCAGGCTAAGGGAGATTTCCCGTTTTTTAAGTTTACGGTTAAGAACAGCGGCGAAACCGCGCTTTTGGCAAAATCCGGCGAATATTCAGACGAAGCGCTGATAATCAAGACGGATACTTTTAATGAAAAGTACAGAATGCAAGAGGAAGGCGCGGTCATTAACTGGTTTGAAATTACAACGCCTCCGGGCAGATATTCCGTTAATGACACGATAGGGGATATATTTTCCACATTCAAGGGCAAGATATTTGCCGTTCGTTTCCTTCTCATGCTTTTCAAAGCCTTTTCTTCGGGTTCGGGAAACAAGAAGAAAAAGGCTTCACTAAGCTTTGCCGGCTTCAAGCTGAATTCAACGATGCTTGATATGGCTAAGGCGTTTACGCTTAAAAGAGCGCTTATGATGCTGGGCGGCAAATTTTCAAAGGAAGATATTTTAAAAATAAATTCCATGCTGAATAAAATAAAAAAGAAATAACAAAAAAGGGCTGCCTTGCTGAAATTTAAGGCAGTCCTTTATTAATGGCTATGTATTCTTTATTTCCAGCTCTGAATGATAGACGGGTTTTTGAAAATCTCATTCAGTCTTTTAAGCATAGGCACGCAGTCGCCGTAATCAAGCGCGCGGTGGTCGATCGCGCAGGTAATCGTAATGGTTGACCTTATTTCAGCTTTTTCTTTTCCGTTATCATCGGTGATAACCCACGGTTTTTTCTGAATTGCGCCTATACAAAATGCCGTTGTCTGCGGCGGTATAATATCCAAAAGATAGCAGGTGCTGTTGTACTCGCGGCCGATAGAGCCGATATTTGAAATCGTTGTGGTGCCCTGCTCAATATCGTGCTTTGAAAGCCTGTCCTTAGAAGGAATGGAATAATATTCTTTCTTGGCCCTTCCGCTGAGCACATTTACTTGATGTTTGCCGGGCATTCTTGCTCCGTATAATCTGCCTAAAGCCTGGATCAGCTTTCCGTGTTTAAGCCCTTTCAGCGTGTCGCTCATAGACACCTGATACATAACCTCTTCCATATTACTGTTGTTGGCTCTGCGGATCGTATCGTTGATAGCCTCCGCCATTTCGGTAAGAGATTTATTGCCCATATCGTGCATATTAACCGTCATCATTTCGCCCGATTTTAAGACCATCGGCATGGAAATATCAATATTGTCATGATAGTAAAGTGTGCCGCGAACAAGGCTGCCCTTGAATTTAATCGTTGTATTCATTTTAGGCGCGGCTTTCATGCCCTCGCATAAAATCTTGAGCATAACGGTGTTTATGCTGACTTTTTTGCTTTTATCCGTTACGCCCTCGTTTATTTTCTTCAGTTCCTTGAGAAGATCGGTTACATCCGCTTCATAACCTACGGCGGCATGCGGTATTTCCTTCCAACTCATGGTAGTCATGTTCGCAATGATTTTTCTTGTGATGTTGAAATGTTCGGTTTTGTAAATTGCCATAATTTATTTATTGCTCCCTATTATTAAAGTGTTGTTGATCTAATAAGACCAACAACACTTTACATTATATACCGTATTTATCAAAAATGCAATAGTTTTTTTATACACAATGTTAGAATTGTAAAAATTTATTCATCAAATTCGCCCATATAACCGTCAAACGCTTTTTCGCCGAATCTTTTTTCAAACTCTTCGCACAGCTGACGCCTGAAATTCGGGTGCGCAATTTTAATCAGCGCGCGCGCTCTGTTTTTGAGTGTTTTTCCTTTCAAATTTGCAATTCCGTATTCTGTAACTACAAAATTCACATCATTACGAGTGGTTGTTACCGCGGAATTTTTCGTAATTGTCGGCACAATTTTTGAAATCGTGTTATTTTTTGTGGTTGAGGGCATCGCAATGATAGATTTGCCGCCCTTGCTCATGGTGGCGCCGCGCACAAAATCGACCTGACCGCCGACGCCGGAAAATTGCGTGAGACCGATGGTATCGGAAACCACCTGACCCATTAAATCTACCTGGAGGCAGGAATTGACAGAAACCATATTATCGTTCAACGCAATGTTCGGCGGATAATTCACATAATCTATCGGGTACATTTCAACATCCGGATTATCATTTATATAATTAAACAGCTTCGTTGTTCCGAACGCGAATCCCAAAACCGTTTTACCGGTGTGCGTTTGCTTCTTTGAATTGTTTATAACGCCGCTTTTCAGTAAATCAACGACTCCGTCGCCAACCATCTCCGAATGAAGCCCAAGGTCTTTTTTGCCTTTCAACTCCTCGCATATCGCATTCGGAATGCCGCCGATTCCAAGCTGAAGGCAATCGCCGTCGTTGATAAGCGAAGCGCAGTTTCTGCCGATTGCTTTTTCAACCTCTGTAAGCGGGGGGGAGGGAACCTCCGGCAGCGGTTCGTCTATCTCAACAAAGTAATCGAATTCACTGATATGCTTCCTTGCCTTACCGTAGGTCCTCGGAACATATTTGTTCACCTGCGCGATTTTCACCTCGCAGAACGAAAGCGTTGGCTCAATATAATCAACATTGGTTCCCAAGGAAACATAGCCGTTTTCGTCCGGCGGGCATACAGAATAGATTGCCACGCGCGGCTTAACAATTTCCTTGAGTACTTTCGGTATTTCATAAAAGAAACAGGTTGTAAAATCCGCAATGCCGCTTGAAATGGCTTTTCTGTTGCTTGCGGACGCAAAAAAGCTGTTGTAGCTGATATGGCCCTTCATTTCCTCTCGTATCCAAGGCGTATCCACAAGAATCAGCATATTCAGGATTTGAACATCTTTATAGTTGAGATAATTTTTCTCAATAGCTCTTTCGATTCCGATAGGCTCGCAGCAGCCGAACGCGGTTACAACCCGGTCTCCGTTTTTTATTAACGCCGCCGCTTCCTGAGCCGTTATCAGCTTGCTTTTATATTCTTTTTCATACTTCATGTGTTTAACCTAAGCCTTTCAATACTTAATTTTTAAGTATTTATTTAATAGAATTGCATTATCTATTATTATATATTAACTCTTGTTTTATTTCAACATTCAGGCATCTTTCTATAGATTTAGTTTAGAAAGTTAATATTCATAGCTCCAATTTTCCTCTGCCTGCGCAACCTTCAGCATAATCGCGCATTCTATCCGTTTTCTGTGCAGCTCGCAGCCGAATTCATATACGCCGCTCACCGAGCCCGCTGCGTGATAAGCGTTTGCCGCGCAACCGCCTGAGCAGTACAATTTCGCAAAGCAGTTTTTACACTCCTCATGAGAATAAACATTGCAGCTTTTAAATTTCTCAAGTATCCGGGGATTGGTAACGCCTTTCCAAATATCGCCGAGCAGAAATTTCCTGTCACCGACAAACTGATGGCACGGGTAAAGCTCGCCGTCCGGAGTAACCGCCATATATTCGGTGCCTACTCCGCAGCCTGAAATCCTTTTAACGATACAGGGGCCGGAGTCAAGATCAATCATATAGTGATAAAATGTAAACCCTTTGCCGTTTCTGTATCTTCGCAGCATCTCGTTCGCAAGGATTTCGTACTGCTGCTTCAGCTGCGGCAAATCGCTTTCCCTGAGCGCGTAATCCTCGGTTGCGGCGCAGACAACCGGCTCTATGGATAATTCTTTAAAGCCCAGATCCGCCATATGTATCACATCGCCGGCAAAGTCCGTATTGTAATGCGTGTATGTGCCGCGTATATAATAATCCTTTTGATTTCTTGCCTGCGCAAATTTCTGGAATTTGTCTATAATCAAGTCGTAAGAGCCTGTTTTGCTTCGCGTTATCCGCATTCGGTCATGCGTTTCTTTTCTGCCGTCTAAGGACAAAACAACATTACCCATCTCTCTGTTGCAGAAATCTATGATTTCATCATTGAGCAGTATGCCGTTTGTTGTTACTGTAAACCGAAAGTTTTTGTTGCATTCCTTTTCTCGGCTCCTGCCGTATTCAACAAGCTTTTTGCACACATCCCAGTTCAGCAGGGGTTCTCCGCCGAAAAAATCCACTTCCAGATTTCGCCTTGAACCGCTCTGCTCAATCAGAAAATCCAGCGCTCTTTTGCCGGTTTCATAGCTCATTATGCCCTTGGGTCCGGAATATTCGCCTTTCCCGGCAAAGCAGTATTTACAGGCAAGGTTGCAGTCATGGGCAACATGCAGGCATATGGCTTTCAGCACGCCCTGCCTTTTTTTGAAGTCCGGCGCGGCGCTTTCAAAATTATCTTCCGAAAAAAGCCGTCCGTCTTTTTTCAGCGCCTCAATATCTTCAAAGCATAAGTCTATATCCTGCGGCGTAACATCCGCGCGATCCTTATATTTATAAAGTATACGCGCCTTAAGCGCCTTTTTATCAGCGCCTTCGTATTCGGTTATAATATCGTAGGCAACATCGTCAACAGAGTGGACGCATCCGCTGTTTTGGTCAATAATGATATTATAGCCGTTCATCTTGTATGCATGGATCATAACTTCTCTCCCAAAGAAAAACGGCGGTAGGAATACCGCCATTTTGAATTGAAATCATTATTTCTTAAGCTGTTCACACTTCTGATTCGCAACGGAGCAGGAAGTTTTGCTTGCGGACTGGCAAGAGGTCTGGCACTCGCCGCAGCCGCCTTTTACGGCAGATTCGCAAAGATTGCGTGAGCTTAATGTTTTGATTCTTTTCATATCTAAACCTCATTTCTTTTCTAATATGTTTTAATATATTTTATATTATTATTCCTTTTTTGTCAATATACTGCGCGGAAGTAATTTACCCGTGCCGGTTACTTCCGCCCCCTTTGCCGTAAGGGAGGTAATGAAATGTATATGCTTTTCCGTGATAACCTCATTCGGCAGGATAACGGGTATTCCGGGCGGGTATAAATAAACAAATTCTGCGCAGACCCTGCCTTCGCTGTTTTCCAGCGCTGCATATTCCGTTTCGTTCAGGTCTGTGCTGAAGCAATATTCGCCGTCCTCATATCTGCGCTGCGGAATCACATCCTTATTGCAGTCCGTGAGTCTGCCGTCGATTTCCATAATCGCGCGGGACAGCTTTTTGTATACCGTAAAGTCATCGCACACCGTTGCCATAAGTATGACATGCCTAAGCTCTGCCGCCTCACATTCAAAGCCGTATTCCTTTCGCAAAATATCCGCAAGCTCCATTCCCGTTATGCCTGTACGGGCAGCAGAAATATTGATTTTGCTGATATCCTCCGAAACCATCAGCTGTAAATGCTTCGGCTTCGTCTGCTTGTAAAAAGATGTCAAAGCCGAATAAAACGCTTCAAAATTTTCTTTGCCGTTCTTTAAAAATTGCGCGCAGATGCTGGCGCTGTTCATCAAAACATAGCTTGGTGAGCTTGTTTCAAAAATATCAATATAATACCGAAACGGCATAATATATTTGCTGTCATAGATGTTGGCAACTGCCGTTTGCGTAAGCGCGGGCAGGGTTTTATGTATGCTTGAAATCACTATGCTTCCCTTAGGATAATTGTGCCCGCGGCCAAAAAAAGGCAGGTGCGCGCCGTGCGCCGCGTCAACGATTACGGGTATTTTTGCCTCTATTTCGCTTATATACCCTTCATATGTAGGGCTTGTGTATATCAGAAGCTTCGCGTCCGGGTGCAGGCGCATGACCCTGTTCACTTCTTCTTCCTCAAGATATGTGAAAATACCGTTTTCGCTGTCATACTGCGGCTGCGCGATAACGGTTTTCAGCTTTCTCAGCGCGCAGGCGTTATAAACGCTTTTATGGCAGTTCGCGGCAATAATGACTTTATCTCCGCAGCTTGTCATTGCAAAAACAGCGGCAAGAATACCTACGGTCGAGCCGTTTACAAGCAGGAAAGCGCTTTCGCTGCCGTACAGCTTTTTATATGTGTCCTGAACTTCAGCGATTGTTCCATGTGCATTTTGAAGATTATCATAGCCTTCTATTTCCGTAATGTCAATTTCAGAGCCCGTAATACCGAAATTTTCGTTTCGCTTGTGTCCCGGCATATGGAAAGGGTATGTGTGCAGATTTTTTAATTCGTCATGCAGCATTTGTATGCACCTTTTTTCTTTGCTTTGAATCGTTTACATAAATGCTTACGGGCATAGCGGCAAGCGCAAATATAACGGGCAGACCTTCAATCAGAGCCGTTTGCTTATAAATGATAAGCAGAATCAGGTCGGCTGTTGAAATTGTGCCGACTGCTACGGTTAGCACGGCATTAAATTTACTGATTTTAAAACCGCTTAAATAGGTTATAAAAACAGCGATTGCCGTGCATACGGAAAAGGTAAGCGAACCGGCGCAGTGCATGAAATACTGAAATTTCAAGGAATAATCAAATTTGAAAACAACGGTAAAGATTATCCCTATAAGAGCGGCAGACGCCGCAACAAAATGAAAACGCGTTACTTTTTGTAAACACCCGGCAAGCATAAATATATTCGTATACAGCGATATGTAAGCGAGCAGCCCCCAAATAAAAAACAAAAACGGCTGTTCGATGCCGGTTTTGGATAGCGCGCCTTCATTGGTTGTCAAATCATTTAGGCTCATAAAATAAACCGTAAAAATGATTGCCGAAATACTGAGCAGTGCGTTGATAATCTTTTTCATTGCCGTCCTCTATTGGAAATTATGTAAAATATTATATAATATTAAGATTGACTTTTCAAGCTACTTGTGGTAATATACCGTTGTTGCGATTCATTTGCGGGTATATATGCCGTAATGTTTTTGTGAAAATTTGATATGCGGAAGTGGCGGAATCGGCAGACGCGCTAGATTCAGGTTCTAGTGAAAGCAATTTCATGAGGGTTCAAGTCCCTTCTTCCGCACCAGTGTTAAAAGAAGTCAATTGTTTTTGGATGATTGGCTTCTTTTTTCAGGGAATTATTAGTTTTACCTATGATATAGTTAGAAATGACTATATTTTTAGGTATTTGTTGACAGCGGCTGTTTAATATTATAGTATATTGAAGATTTATTTTTAAATGGTGTTTGTATGAGAAGCCTTCTTGTTTATTTAAAAAATTATAAAAAAGAATCTTTTTTCGCTCCGCTGTTTAAGATGCTGGAGGCTGTTTTTGAGCTGATTGTTCCGCTTGTTGTCTCCTCGGTTATTGATAACGGAATCTTGATGAATGATTATAAAAAAATCATTTCAGATGTGGGCATTATGGCAGCTCTTGCCGTAGTGGGAATCATCGTCTCGGTTACGGCGCAGTATTTCGCTGCAAAAGCAGCCGCGGGCTTCGGGCGCGAATTAAGATACGATTTGTTTAAAAAAATCCAGTCGCTGTCCTTTAATGAAATCGACGGCACGGGAACCTCAACGCTTATAACGATCATGACAAATGATACAGCGCAGGTTCAAAACGGCGTAAATATGGTATTGCGCCTCTTTTTGAGAAGCCCGTTTATCGTTTTCGGCGCGCTTATTATGGCGTTTACCATTGATGTGAAATGCGCGCTGATATTCCTTGTAACGATTCCCGTGCTTACTGCCGTTATTGTCTGCATTATGAAATACACAATGCCGAGGTACAAATCCATCCAGTTTAATCTTGACAAGCTTACCCTTAAAACAAGGGAAAATCTGACCGGAGCAAGGGTAATAAGGGCGTTTACGCAGGAGGCGCAGGAAACAGAGGATTTTTATAATAAAAACAAAGCTCTGTCCCATCTGCAAAAAGCGGTTGGCAGAATATCCGCGTTGATGAATCCGCTTACCTTTATTATCATCAATGTTGCAACCATTGTTCTTATATACGAAGGCGCGATTCGGGTAAATGCGGGTAATCTTTCGCAGGGTCAGGTAGTGGCTCTTTACAATTATATGAGCCAGATACTTGTTGAGCTTATCAAGCTTGCAAATCTTATTGTGACTGTTACAAGAAGCTTTGCCTGCGCCTCGCGCATAGAAACAGTATTTAAGCTGGAAAATACACTGGAGCACAATGATAACGGCGCCAAGAAAAATAATCTTTCCGTATGCTTTGAAAATGTTTCGCTCAAATATAAAGGCGCGTCAGAGGAATCGCTTAAAAACATCAGCTTTTCCGCGAAAAAAGGCGATGTTATCGGTATAATCGGAGGTACGGGCAGCGGAAAAACAAGTCTTGTTTCCCTTATCCCTCATTTTTATGATTCAAGCGAGGGCACGGTTTATGTCAACGGCGTTGATGTTAAGGCTCAAAACGATGATGAGCTGCACGCGAAAATAGGCTTTGTGCTGCAAAAAGCCGCTTTGTTCAAGGGCACGGTCCGCGATAATCTGCTTTGGGGAAATAAAAACGCCGCAGACAGTGAAATGATAGACGCGTTAAAGGCGGCGCAGGTTTATGATACCATATTAGAAAAAGGCGGGCTTGACGCCGAAATCAATCAAAACGCGGCAAATCTTTCCGGCGGGCAGAAGCAGCGCCTTACCGTTGCGCGCGCACTTGTAAGAAAACCGGAAATTCTCATCCTTGACGACAGTGCTTCCGCTCTTGATTTTGCAACGGAGGCGGCTTTAAGAAAGGCAGTTTTGAGTCTGCCGTATAAGCCTACGGTGTTTATCGTCAGCCAAAGAGCCTCCTCGGTGATCACCGCAGATACGATTCTTGTACTTGACGACGGCGAGTGCGTCGGATTAGGCAAACACGACGAGCTTCTTGAAAGCTGTGAGGTCTACAGAGAAATCTATGAATCTCAGTTTGAAAAGGAGGCGCCTGCAAATGACTAAAACCATTGTTAAAAAGGTATTAAAATATATCGGCAGATATAAAATCATGCTTTTCTTTTCCGTCATATGCGCTGCCGCGTCTTCTCTTCTTTCCCTATATATACCGATTTTGATCGGCAGAGCAATAGATTTTATCATAGGCACGGGAGATGTGGATTTCAGCAGTATTACAGCAATTTTATATAAAATTGCGGTGACTGTTGCCGTAACCGCGCTGCTTCAATGGGTAATGAATGTTCTGAATAACAGAATCACCTTCAATGTTGTGCGCGATATGCGCAACAAGGCGTTTCAAAAGCTTCAGGTGCTGCCGTTCAGCTATCTGGACAGTCATCCGAGCGGCGAGACCGTCAGCCGTGTT
Source organism: uncultured Bacteroides sp. (assembly GCA_964405895.1). Lineage (GTDB taxonomy): Bacteria > Bacillota > Clostridia > Oscillospirales > Acutalibacteraceae > Eubacterium_R. The sequence continues at coordinate 57,522 of CAYOPQ010000001.1, forward strand.
ATTACGGACGCCGATCAGTTCGCGGACGGCTTGTTGATGGGCTTTACGCAGTTGTTTTCCGGCGTTGTTACGATAATCGGCACGCTCGGCTTTATGATTTATATAAATTTCTGGATTGCCATGCTTGTCGTCGTTTTAACGCCGCTGAGCCTGTTTTTTGCCAATTTTATTGCAAAGCGGACATATAAGATGTTCAGCAAGCAAAGCGAGGCAAGGGGAGAGCAGACGGCTTTTGTTGATGAAATCATATCCAACCAAAAAGTGACCGAGGCATACGGCCATAAAGAAGAAAATCAGCAGAAGTTTGAAAAGATAAATATAGATGTAGCTAAATATTATTTTAAAGCTACCTTTTATTCCTCATTCGCAAATCCCGGCACAAGATTTGTAAACAATATTGTGTATGCCGCAGTAACGCTTTTCGGGGCAATTTTATCTGTAAGAGGATATATAACCGTCGGCGTGCTTTCCAGCTTCCTTGCGTACGCTACGCAGTATACAAAGCCGTTTAATGAGATCAGCGGCGTTGTGACCGAGCTTCAAAATGCGATCGCATGCGCGGGCAGACTTATAAACCTTATTGAAGAAAAGGAAGTGCCGCGCGATACGCCGGAAAAGAAGGAGCTGCACAATGCCGCGGGTGAAGTTTGTGTTTCAAATGTTGATTTCAGCTATACGCCCGGCAAAAAGCTTATAGAAAATTTGAATATATCCGTAAAGCCGGGTATGCGCGTAGCGATCGTAGGCCCTACGGGCTGCGGCAAAACAACGATTATCAACCTGCTGATGAAGTTTTATGATACAGACGGCGGAGAAATCTATGCGGACGGTATTGCGTATTCGGATATTCATGTAAAATCCCTGCGTTCTTCGTTCGGAATGGTACTTCAGGATACTTGGCTGAAATCCGGGACAATATTGGAAAATATCACTATGGGAAAGCCTGAATCAACGCTTGAAGAAGCCGTTGAGGCGGCGAAAAGGTCGCATGCCCATTCCTTTATCAAGCGCCTGCCTGACGGATACAATACCTATATCGGCTCGGACGGCGGAAATCTTTCCCAGGGTCAAAAGCAGCTTTTATGTATTACAAGGCTCATGCTTGTCAATCCGCCTATGCTTATATTGGATGAGGCAACATCAAGCATTGATACGCGAACGGAAATAAAAATACAAAGTGCGTTCGACGCGCTGATGAAAGGCAAAACGACTTTTATAGTTGCGCACCGCCTTTCAACGATAAAAAATTCCGATCTCATACTTGTTATGAACAACGGTAAGGTTATAGAACAGGGAACCCACGACAAATTGCTGCTTAAGCGTGGCTTTTACTATAACTTATATAACAGTCAGTTTTCCGGTTTTGAAAACAATAGAATGTGAGGAATGTAAATGGAGACATTAGAAGCAATACTCGAAGAGATCGACGGGGTGGTTTGGGGCCCAGTAATGCTTGTATTTTTAGTCGGTACGGGTATATTTTTAACCTTTAGGCTCAACTTTTTGCCGTGGCGGAATCTGCCTAAAGCGCTTGCTATGGTGTTCAGCCCCGAATCAAGAAAAACAGATAAAGGTAAAGGTGATATCTCTCCTTTTTCCGCACTTATGACCGCTCTTGCCGGAACGATCGGAACAGGAAATATCGTAGGCGTCGCAACCGCGATGCTTATGGGCGGCCCCGGCGCGCTTGTGTGGATGTGGATAGCCGCCGCTTTCGGAATTTCAACAAAATACGCGGAATGTGCGCTGGCGATAAAATATCGCGAAACAAACGAAAAGGGCGAAATGTGCGGCGGACCGATGTACACAATCAAAAATGCGTTTAAACACAAGAAATTGGCGCTGTTTCTTGCGGGGACATTCGCCGTGTTCACCGTTATAGCCTCGTTCGGAATCGGCAATATGTCACAGGCAAATTCCATTTCATCGTCTCTTTACAGCACTTTCTCCGTTCCGTCTTGGGTAACGGGAATTGTATTAGCCGTTCTTACGGGTATAATCATATTCGGCGGCATAAAATCCATTTCAAAAGTTTCTTCGGTGCTGGTGCCCGTTATGGCGGTGTTCTATATCGTTTCCGGCTTGATTGTTATAGCGGCTAATTATAAAAATATCCCTGCGGGGCTGGCCACAATATGGTCAATGGCGTTCGGCGGAAAAGCCGTTGCCGGCGGCCTGGCAGGAACGCTCACGGTATCCGTTATGCAAAGCGTACGCTACGGCGTTTCAAGAGGCGTATTTTCCAACGAGGCAGGCCTCGGCTCCGCAGCAATAACTGCTTCTTCCGTAACGACCGACAACCATGTAAAACAAGGCTACATAAATATGTGCGGCACTTTTATTGACACGATCATCGTGTGCTCGATTACCGGTCTTGTTATAGCTTCCTCCGGACTTTTGGGCACCGTTAATGCAAACGGCGAACTGCTTGAGGGCTCAGAGCTCACTATAGCAAGCTTTCAGACGGTACTCGGCAAGCCCGGCGCTATTGTTGTTTCCATAGGAATTCTTTTATTTGCGTGGTCAACCATTTTAGGCTGGGAATACCAGGGTGAAAAAGCGCTTGAATATCTTTTTAAAAACAGGACGCTCTGCTATATTTACAGAATCGTCTTTGCTGTTATCGTATATTTCGGCGCCGTGTCCGCTCTTGACCTTGCATGGTCATTCAGCGATATAGCAAACGGGCTTATGGCTATTCCTAACCTCATATCCCTTGTTGTGCTTTCCGGCTTCCTCAGAAAAGATACGATTGAGCATCACAGGCTTTCAAAAAGAAAATCAGATATTTCCTGACATCGCATATATAATTTGATATTGACTTTTTTCGGCAAACAATATAAAATATAAGTTAGTATTTTAGATTTGAGGTGTGGATATGGCAACTTGCCCGAACTGCGGTAAAAAAATCCCTTGGTGGAATCTTAAAGCAGAATGTTCTAACTGCGGTGTTTCTATACCCAATTTTAATTGGGTAGAAAGGCTTGAAGAGGACAATAAAAATGCAGAGGCCGCGTTCACGGTTTTTTACAGAACCATGAACAGAGTGCGTTATTCACTTTTCGGCACAAAGCTCAGAATCGTTAGATTTGTTTTGACCTTTTTGCCGGCTGTTGCTTTTATAATACCTTGGGCTACTGTAGAAAGTTCGGGTGACAGCTTTGAGCTGACGATGCTTTCGTTTACCGGCGCTAAATCCGCGCTGGATATCTTCCTGCAAATATTCAATAACTTCTCATTGGTTTGGACTAATCTGCAGTTTGAGGGCTTTTCCGGACCTCTGACCTACCTTGTTGTGGGAACAATATTTTATTTCCTTTCGGCATTATTCATTGTTATTGCGTTCTTTATGAATATCATAAAATGTAAAAAGCCGAAAACAAAATCCGCAATTACATTTGATGTTATTACGATTGTATTTTCCGTTATTTCCGTTGTCATGTTTGCTTTTGCCGCCTCTGTCGGTGCAGATATTAAAGCTTTCTCAGTAGGTGAGTTTTCGGCGATTGATATCAGCGGCGGATTCTTCTGGGGATACATAATTGCTATTGTGCTGTTCCTTGTTGCTCTCGGCATCAATGCGGCGGTCGTTATCGCGCCGGCTAAAACAGATGAAACGCTTGAGGAAGAGCGCGTTGCAAAAGCGGAAGCCAAAGCGGAAAAAGAGCGCCAGGAAGAGATCAGAAAGGCTAAGGAGCGCGAAAAAGCTGCAAAGGCGCATGAAGAAGAGCAAAAGCGTATTATTGAGGAAGCGAAGCGTAAAGTTGCCGAAAAAAAGGCAAGGGACGAAGCCAAAAAGAAAAAGAAATAAATTGTTGCTGTATGAAAGCGCTGTATTTTACGGCGCTTTTTTATTGATTTAATTTCTCTTTAATGCTATACTGCATTTAT
>CAYOPQ010000002.1:0-57889 GCA_964405895.1 uncultured Bacteroides sp.
ATATAAATAAACATTCCGGCAGTAAAAAAGCACAGCCCTTTACGGACTGTGCTTTTTAAATACAGTATCAATCCTGCGCACAAATGAGCTTGCGTGTTTTAAGAACAGCTGACGGGGAAACGGAAAATTCATCAAGCCCCCATTCAACAAGGCGCGGTATCATGGCGGGGTCTGCCGCAGCCTCGCCGCACATGCCCACGGGAATACCCGCTTTTTTCGCGGCTTTGATGACGATTTCCACAGCCTTTAAAACAGCGGGATTGTTTGCGGAATAAAGGTAGGCAACATTTCTGTTTCCCCTGTCCGCAGCCATGATATAGCCCGTAAGGTCATTGGTTCCTATGCTGAAAAAATCGCTTTCCGCCGCGAGCGCATCCGCGGCAAGCACCGAAGCCGGCGTTTCCATCATAATGCCGAGCGCTATATCTTTTTTATATTCGGCGCCGCGTTCGTCCAGCTCCTGCATACACGCAAGAAGCAGGCTTTTCGCCTTTCGCACCTCTTCTGCGGAGGAGACGAGCGGCAGCATGATTTTTATATTTCCGAAGCAGGCGGCGCGCAGAAGCGCTTTAAGCTGGGTCTTAAACAGCTCTGTATCCTTCAGGCAATATCTGATTGCGCGCAGCCCCATAAAAGGATTATCCTCTTTTTCTATCTGAAGATAAGGGATATGCTTATCCCCGCCGACATCCAGCGTGCGTATGATGACCTCTCTGCCGTCCATAGCTTGGGCAACAGCGCTGTACGCCTCAAACTGCTCTTCTTCGGACGGCGCTTCCGAACGCGCCATATACAAAAACTCCGTGCGGAAAAGCCCTATGCCCTCCGCGCCTGCCGCAACCGCTGCTTGCACATCCTGAACGGAGGCGATATTGGCGTATACAGCCTTTTTTACGCCGCCCTTTGTAACGGTAGGTCTGTTGACATATTCCCTGAGCAAAAGCCTTTCGCGCCGTTCCTGTTCCTTGAGCGCGGAATATTTTTCTATATCCCGCTCATCCGGAGAAGCTATAATCTCTCCCTTTACAGCGTCTACCACAAGCGCCTCGCCCTGCTCAAAAAGCTCCGGCGCGTCGGCAATACCCAAAACGCAGGGTATGCCCATCGCGCGCGCGATTATAGCGCTGTGTGAGGTTACGCCGCCGACCTCGCCGATGACAGCCTCCACCCTCTGAGGGTCTATTTTTGAGGTCATGCTCGGCGTGAAATCGCGGGCAATGAGAACGGAGCCCTGTTCAACCTGCGCGATATCCACTTCTTCTATGCCCAACAGAAGCTTAAGCAGGCTGTTTTTTATATCGTTTATATCGGTGCCCCTTTGGCGGGTAAGCTCATCATCGGATTCGGAAAACATGGCGTAAAACATGGAGCAGACATCGTCAACGGCCTTTTCCGCAGGAACGAGCGCTGTGTTTATGTTCTCTTTCATCTGCCCTATCATAAAGGGATCGGCAAGCATAGCAAGGTGCCCTTCAAGGATGCGGGCGTTTTTTTCACCCGCCTCCTTTTTCAGCGTCTGCACAAGGGCTTTGGTGCGCGCGGTGTACTCCGCAACCGCGTTATCCAGGCGTGCACATTCGTTTTCTGCTGTTGTAAAGACGGCGGCGGAATAATCCGGCCTTGTTTCCTTGATAATGACAGCCCTGCCGATGCCGTAGCCCTCCGACACGGCGTCGCCGCTGTAAATCCTTGATTTTTCCATATCAATCCATACCGTTCTCAATCAGGGACGCTGCCTTTTCAAGCATTTCCGCCTCATCATCGCCGCTGCACCTTATGGTTACATCTGTTCCGTATTTGATACATGCCGCCATAATATTCATGATGCTTTTTCCGTTTACCTCTTTACCGGCGGCAACAAGCGTTATATCGGAGCCAAACTTTGCCATCTCATTGACGAATATATTTGCGGGGCGCATATGAAGCCCCATTTTATCTGCAACCTTAACTGTTTTACTTACCATTTTTACAGCCTCCTGTTATTTGGATCATTCATTTTCAGGCGTTCTTTTCTTTTTGAGCAGCGCAAGCATAAGACAGCCTGCAACAGAACCTGCAATGAGTGCGATGATATAGCCGAACACATTATCAACCACAGGGAACACAAAGATTCCGCCGTGCGGCGCGGGGAGCGAGCAGTTGAATACGGCAGACAGTGCTCCGGCAACGCCCGAGCCCACTATGCAGGCAGGTATAACGCGAAGCGGATCTGATGCGGCGTAAGGGATCGCGCCCTCTGTGATAAAGCAAAGCCCCATTACATAGTTGACCGGGCCGCTTTTCAGCTCTTCCTTGGTCCATCTGTTTTTAAAGAAGGTTGTGGCAAGCGCAATGGCGATAGGAGGCACCATGCCGCCTATCATAACAGCCGCCATAGTCCAGTCGTTTGCAGTGGTGGCGTCCGTAATCATAGCTGTGCCGAAAACATATGCCGCCTTGTTGAACGGGCCGCCCATATCTATTGCCATCATTGCCGCAAGCACGATGGAAAGGAGAATTTTACTTGTGTCGCCGAGAGCCGTGAGCCCGCTTGAAAGCGCTGTATTCAGCAAGCCTACGATAGGATTGATGATACACATCAGGAGCCCCATAATAAGCGTGCCCAAAAGCGGATAAATGAATACGGGCTTTATGCCGTCCATGCTTTTCGGCAGGAAGGAAAACGCCTTTTTGAGCAGCAGCATGATAAGACCTGCCGCAAAGCCCGCTATAAGCGCGCCGAGGAAGCCCGAAACAGCCGAATCATCGCCTACAAGGCCCTGATTATCAATAAGGCTGCTGAATGTATAGCCGTTTGCGGCGAATACACCGCCAATAAAACCGGGAAGCAAGCCGGGGCGGTCCGCTATGGAGCTTGCGATATACGCCGAAAGCACCGGCAGCATAAGCGCGAACGCAGCCTTTCCTATCCAGAACACAACAGCCGCAACCGGATTTGTGTAGCCCAGGGTTGAGCCTGCCGGAGTGCCCGCAATCGTATCAATGAGGAAGCCGAGCGCGATAAGCACGCCGCCGCCCACAACGAACGGGAGCATATGCGAAACGCCGTTCATCAGGTGCTTATAAACCTTTCTGCCGAAGCTTTCTTTTTCCTCTGAATAATCCTCTTCGGAATCCGACGCTCCGTCGTGGTGATAAACCGGAACATTACCGCTCACTATTTTATTTATGAGCTCCTCCGGCTTATTTATTCCGGAGGAAACGGATACCTTCAGCACCTTTTTGCCTTCAAACCGCGCCATCTCAACATTTTTATCCGCCGCAACAATAATACCGTCGCACTCGGCGATTTCTTTTTTCGTAAGCTTGTTTTTCACGCCGCCGGAGCCGTCCGTTTCGGCTTTCAGCGGGTAACCTAACTTTTCGCCTGCCTTTTCAAGCGCCTCCGCAGCCATGTAGGTGTGCGCAATACCCGTCGGGCACGCCGTTACCGCAAGTATCCTGTACGCCGCAGTGCTTTCGGGCTTTTGGAGAACAGCCTCTTCCGGGTACTTGGCAGCCTCCTGCCTATTGATGATCTCCAGAAAGCTTTCAGGCGTTTCAGCGGCTCTGAGCGCCGCCGCGAAATCCGGATCCATAAGCATGACCATAAGGCGAGAGAGTATCTCAAGATGCACATCGCCGTCCTCCGGGGCGGCTATCATGAACAACAGATCAGACGGTTTGCCGTCCGGCGCGCCGTAATCAACGCCGTTTTGCACCGTAATTGCCGAAAGCGCCGGCGTCTTTACCGCCGAGGTCTTTGCGTGCGGAACTGCAATGCCTTCGCCTATTGCGGTAGTGCCCTGCTCCTCTCTTGCGAGGATCGCCGCTTTATAAGCGTCCTTATCATTCAGATTCCCCGCTTCATCATGGAGCGCGACGAGCGCGTTTACCGCGTCGCTCTTGGTTGAAATATCAAGCCCTAAAATAATCGCTTCAGGCTTGAGTAAGTCAATGATTTTCATAAATTTTCCCTCCGTTTATATAATTTTTTAAAAATTATAACCTTTTAAACGCGTCCTCTATTCCCTGCCTGTCCGCAAGGCCGTAGCTGAACGCCGTTGCGTTTGAGCATGCCGAGCCAAGCTTTAACGCATAGGCAAAGTCATGCTTTTCCAAATACCCGGCAATGAACCCGGCAACCATGGAATCACCGCAGCCAACAGAATTTTTGGGCTTGCCGGGGATAATTCCGATTGTGTGGGTTTTGCCGTTTTCCGTTATCAGCAGCGCACCCTTTTTGCCCCTTGAAACAAGCACATTCCTTGCGCCGCGCGCCTGCAGCAGCTTTGCGTATTTTATGATATCTTCTTCCGTATCTGTTTTTATGCCGAAAAGATCGCCCAATTCAATATGATTCGGTTTAATCAGAAACGGGTGATATTTCAAAACATTCAGCAGAAGCTTACCCGTGGTATCCACCACGGCCTCAACGCCTGCCGCGGATGTTACGGAAAGTATCCTTTCATATATATCCGCCGGAAGATTTGAGGATACGCTTCCCGCCAAAACGATAATATCGTTTGCAGACAGCGTTTTAAGCCTGTCAAACAGCTTTTCAAGCTCGCTTTCGCTTATAGGCGGCCCGCATGCGTTTATATCAAGCTCCGTTTTCGATTTGATTTTTACATTGATGCGGGTCATGGAATTTTTCAGAGAAATGAATTCGGCTTTTATACCGTCCTCCCTTAAAAGCTCCTCCAGCTTTTCACCTGTAAACCCCGCCTTGAAGCCGAGGGCAATATTTTCCACACCGAGCCGTGAAAGCACGGCGGAAACATTGATTCCCTTACCCCCGTAATTCAGCTCTTCATCGTAGGTTCTGTTTATGTCGTCAAACCTGAGCTCATCAACCTTCATAACATAATCAAGAGCCGGATTAAAGGTTACGGTATAGATCATATTGCATCTCCCTCCTTTTATTTTTTATTCTGTTCTGCAATTTTTATTACGGTTTTTGATTTATATATTTCATCAGGCTCGCTGTCCGTAACGATACAGGCTTCATCCAGCCTGCCAAAACGCACGGACGAGATCTTGTTGAATTTAGAGGAATCGGCAAGCACATACGAAACAAACGCATTATCCATAGCCGCCGCTTTTACATACGCCTCTTCGGCATCCGGGGTCGTAAAGCCGCCCTTATCGGAAACGCCGTTTGTGCCTATAAACGCCTTTGTAAAGTTAAAATCATGAATACCGCGCGCCGCCATAATGCCTACAATAGCCTCTGTAACCTTTTTGAGCCTGCCGCTCAAAACATAAACCGTAAGGCCTTTTGCCGCAAGCAGCTTCGCGTGCATGATCCCGTTCGTAACAAAGCTTGCGCCGCATTCGCCGCTGATATAGTCTATCATAAGGAGCGTTGAAGTGCCGGCGTCTATATAGACGAAATCACTGTCCTGAATCTGCGCCGCGCAGTATTCCGCTATAATCCTTTTTTGCGCCGTATTTTCCGTTTCCTTGGAGGTGACATCCGCCTCGTGGGCAATAAACTGCCTGCCCGAGAGCGTTGCTCCGCCGTGTACCTTATTAATGTTCCCCTTTTTAGAGAGTTCTATTAAATCTCGTCTGATTGTTGATTCAGACGCGCCGAACAGCTTTGTAAGCTCGGTTACGCTTACAGCGCCCTTTTCCTCTATGATCTCAAGGATCTTATTTTTCCTTTCCTGATTAAACATATTTCCTCCGGAGTGTCAAAAGCCTTTTGCAGCTTTATTTTAACAATTCATTCATTTTCAGTCAATACATAACATTCATTTTCGGTCATTTCAACAATTATCAGTCTGTTTTGACTGCTTATTGCACAACAATCGGCTTTCGTTTTGACTGTTTTTGATTGTTTTGTAAAATCCGCAAAGAATTCCGTCACAACAAAAAAGGAAAGAATAAAAACACGGTTGTTCTTATTCTTTCCTAAATCAAAGAAATATTTAAATCAGCGTCAATCCGAGCAGCTTTTGATATATTCGTCTATCGCCTTAGCCGCCGCCTTTCCCGCGCCCATAGCCTTAATAACGGTCGCGGCGCCGGTGACGGTATCGCCCCCGGCAAACACACCCTTTCGGGAGGTTCTGCCGTTTTCATCCGCAACTATACAGCCTCTTTTATCCACCGCAAGGCCTTCGGTTGTTGATTTAATAAGGGGATTCGGAGAAGTGCCGATCGCGATGATCACGCAGTCCGCCTCAACTATATGTTCGCTGCCGTCTATTTTTACGGGGCGGCGCCTGCCGGATTCATCCGGCTCGCCAAGCTCCATTTTTACACATTCCAAGCCTGTAACATTCCCGTTCTCGTCGCCTATGATACGGGTGGGATTTGTAAGCGTTTTAAACTCTATCTGCTCTTCAACAGCGTTTTCCACTTCCTCCGCTCTGGCAGGCAGCTCCTCCATGGAACGGCGGTAAATAACGCATACTGCCTCCGCTCCGAGGCGTTTGGCGCACCTTGCCGCGTCCATGGCGACATTTCCGCCGCCTACAACGGCAACGCGTCTGCCGCGCTGAACAGGCGTACGGCTGCCGTCCTCATAAGCCTTCATGAGATTTATGCGGGTCAAAAATTCATTTGCGGAATAAACGCCCTTAAGGTTTTCGCCCTCTATACCCATAAAACGGGGCAGACCTGCGCCGGAGCCGACGAAAACCGCGTCATATTTTTGCAGAATATCGTCTATGGATATACTTCTGCCGATAACAACATTTGTCTGCACATCTACGCCCATTGCCTTGAGCCCATCCACTTCGCGCTGTACAATCGCCTTGGGCAGTCTGAATTCGGGGATTCCGTAAACAAGCACGCCGCCGGCAATGTGAAGCGCCTCAAAAACAGTTACGGCATAGCCCATTTTCGCAAGGTCCCCGGCACATGTGAGCGCGCTTGGTCCGGAACCGACTACAGCAACGCGCTTACCGTTTTGGGGAATATCCGATTGTTCAAGCGGCGTATTGGCATTATGATAATCGGCAACAAACCTTTCCAGCCTGCCTATGCCGACGGATTCGCCCTTTATGCCGCGAACGCATTTTGACTCGCACTGCCTTTCCTGCGGGCACACCCTGCCGCAAACCGCCGGCAGCGCAGAGCTTTCGGCAATCACCCGATAAGCGTCTTCAAACCTGCCTTCAGCTGCAAGCGCAATAAATTCCGGAATAGATATATTTACCGGGCAGCCTGAAACGCACGGGCGGTGCTTGCAGTGCAGGCAGCGCTTTGCCTCCGCCATTGCGGTCTCTGCGTCATAGCCTGTTGCAACCTCTTTGAAATCCCCGTTTCTGACAAGCGGGTCCCGGCACGGCATCGGGTGCCTTTTTGTAATATCCATCTTACTGCACCTCCCTGCCTAAGAGACGGCAATTCTCGTCCCGCTCAAATTTTTTATACATAGCGCCGCGTTCCATAGCCTCGTCAAAATCAACAAGGTGGCCGTCGAACTCAGGGCCGTCCACGCAGGCGAATTTCGTTTCTCCGCCGACGGTGAGACGGCAGCCGCCGCACATACCGGTGCCGTCTATCATGATCGGATTCATGGAAACAATTGTTTTTATACCGTACGCTTCAGTGAGCTTTGAAACAAATTTCATCATGGGTATGGGGCCGATCGCGATTACAAGATCATAATTCTCTCCGGAATCTATCAGCTCCTTCAAGGCGTCCGTAACAAAGCCTTTTTTGCCTGTAGAGCCGTCATCGCTTACAAGTACATATTTATCGGAAACGGCTCTGAATTCCTTTTCAAGTATAACAAGCTCACGGTTTCTGAAGCCGGCAACGGTATGCACCTCCGCGCCCTGCTCATGAAATTCCTTGGCAACGGGGAACGCTATGGCGCAGCCGACTCCGCCCCCGATAACGGCGACCTTGCCGTACCCCTCTGTTTTGGTGGGATTTCCGAGCGGGCCTACAAAATCCTCTATATAATCGCCCTCATTTTTAAGGTTGAGGCGCGAGGTTTCCGCACCGACCACCTGAAAGATGATGGTAACCGTTTCGTTTTCCCTGTCATAATCCGCAATTGTAAAAGGAACACGCTCTCCGTCCTTATCCACACGCAGAATGATAAACTGCCCCGGCTGCGCTTTCTTCGCAACAAACGGCGCTTTGATGACCATGCGCGTTACACTGCTGTTCAGAGATTCCTTTTTTAGTATTTGATACATAATACACAAATCCTCTTCGTTTGTTTAATGATAAAAGCCGCCGGTAACGAATAAATGCACTTTATTCCGGGCATTTATACTGAAACGGCGGCGATGTTTTATTTTATGCTTATATCCACTTGATTTTGTGAACAAAAGGCAAATATTACTGCTTTTTTAATCTTATAACATTCCAGCTGAGCGGCTTTAGATTTGCCGTCATAACGCCGTCTTCCATTTCGGGAAGTTCGTTTGTGTGCGGCTTAACGGGGGCTGACGCAAGCGTATTTTCCGCTTTTTTATCATACCCGTCCATAGAGATAAATTCCACGGGGCTGTAGCCGCCGAAATCCATAAGGTTTACGGTGAGCAGAACATCCTCGTCAAGGCTCTTGTTCACGCAGAATACAACCGCCTCTTCCTTTTCCTCATCATATGTGGCAATCGCCTCAAGATAAGGCACATCGGTGAATTCCTTGCAGTCATATTTCGGGCAGTCTATAAGCGGCAAAAGCGCGCTGCCGCGGCCGTAATTAGACAAGTGCATAAACGGATAAAAGATGGTTTGCTCAACCGCGCCGCCGCCGTTTTCGGTAAAGATCGGCGCAATGACATTCACAAGCTGCGCAAGGCACGCGATTTTAATTCTGTCGCAATGGCGAAGCAGCGTAATGAGCATGGAGCCGACCAAAAGAGCGTCCTCAAAATTATATATATCCTCAAGCAGCGGAGGAGCAATGCTCCACTTATCAAACGGGGCATTGTTGGAGTGATACCAAACATTCCATTCGTCAAATGAAAGATTTATGGTCTTTTTAGAGCGTTTCTTTGCCTTGACATAATCGCACGCGCAGATAACGGAATAGATGAACTCGTCAAGTTCCAGCGTTTTGGCAAGGAAGCTCTGGATATCGTCCAGTTTATTATCATAATACTGGTGCAGGGAAACATAATCTACGCTGTCATAAGCTATATCCAGGCTCTGCACCTCCCACTCGCCGAAGGTTTTTGAGTTTCTGCTGGAGGAGCCGCAGAGAACCGTTTCTATGGACGGGTCAGTCCACTTCATAACCTTTGAGGCTTCAAGCGCCGTTCTGCCGTATTCAACAGCCGTTTTGGCGCCCATCTGCCATGAGCCGTCCATCTCGTTGCCGAGGCACCACAGCTTTATGTTATGCGGCTGCTCGACTCCGTGTGATTTTCTGAGATCCGACCAATATGTACCGCCGGAATGATTGCAGTATTCAACAAGATTGCGAGCCTCGTCCGCGCCGCGTGTACCGAGATTCACCGCCATCATACATTCCGTGCCGGCTTTTTTGCACCACTCCATAAATTCGTTTGTGCCGAAGGTGTTGGGCTCGGTTGTGCCCCAGGCAAGATCAAGCTTTTTAGGCCTTTTTTCTACAGGGCCGACGCCGTCCTCCCAATTATAGCCGGAAACAAAATTGCCGCCCGGATAGCGCACAACAGGTACATTCAGCTTTTTAACAAGCGCAAGCACATCGCCGCGAAAGCCGTTTTCATCCGCCGTGGGATGACCCGGCTCATATATGCCGCCGTACACGGCTCTGCCGAGGTGCTCAATAAAGGAGCCGTATATTCTTTTATCAATATCGCCGATTTTGAACTCCCGCGCTAAAGTCATTTTCGCTTTCATATGAATACCGCCTTATAAAATTTTTTAATATATTAGACTATAATAACTTTAAAATAAAGAGGTTTACGAATAATTTATAATTTTTTTACAATTCATGCAGACAAAAACGCTGCAAAAGCAATCTGCTCAAGCAGCGTTTTCGTAATTTTGCTTTATGATTTTAACCCGTTTTCGGAACCGGCTTTAAAACAAGGCGGCTCACGAAAATGCTTTGACAAATATCAGTCTTTATTTCCGCGCCTTTCGGCAAGCGCCTTTGAAATATCAGCTTTCTTTTTGCCGACTATGTCATACTTAAACATAGGTATTGTGGAAAGCAGGGCAAGGATGCCGGGCATTACGGTATAAGCGAAGAAAACGATATCCTTTGTGCTTGTGCTGAAGCCCGATACCGTGCCTGCCGTAATCTCCGCAACGGTTTCGGAATAGCCGGAAAACTGAATAAACACAAGCCCGAGCGCCGTGCCGAGCGCAAGGCAGACCTTGATGGTAAGCGTGAGCACCGAATAAGCCGCGCCGTCCATTCTTTTGCCCGTTTCATACTCGTAATAATCCACGCAGTCCGCGGTCATGATCATGGGCATCAGCGTTACCGCGGCAAACTGAAGGCCTATAAGGAACAGCGTTATATAAAACAGCACGGTAAGCACCATATTATCCGGATTCAGGAACCAGAAATGGCCCACAACAAACGAAAGCACCGAAACGCCGAAGCCGTAGAACGACATAAGCAGATAAACATTTTTTTCGCCCATTTTTTTAATGAGTAGCGGGCACACAGCCATGCTTATCATAGAGCCCACGGCGGTAACGATACCGAGAACGGCAACCAGATTCTGCGAGCCGAGAAGGACATTTGCCGCCTGAACCTGTATGCCCATAGCCATCTGCCTGCCGAAGCCGAGGAAATAGGAAATAATGACAAGCAGGAGCGGCTTATTGTTTTTCAGGGCGGAAAGCATATCCCTGAATGTGGTCTTTTCACCGGAAACATAGGGTACGCGCTCTTTATTCAACATGGGAATGAGCGCGAACAGCAGACAGCCGAGCACGGCGGTGAGAACAGCCGTCCAAAAATACTCCGAAGCAATCATGGGGGTATCCGTTTCGCCGGAGGATACGAACACCTTGGAGCCCTCCGGTATGATGAGGCAGACAATGGGAACCAATACCACGCAGGCGGAAAATCCAATCTGCTTAAATGTGTTTGAAATAGAAACAACATTTGTGCGCTCCGTTGGGTTCGGGGTGAGCACGGAGGCTATGCCCTGCGAGGGCACATCGCCGAGCGTCATGGCAAGGCTCCAGATCAGATATGTAACGAATATCCATATATAAATAACTGTTTTGTTCTCCTTAAACGGAACATCCGTGAAAACGACCGCCGTCATCACAAGAAGCGGCAAAAGCGAATACAGGATCATGGATTTAAATTTGCCCCTCTTGCTCTTTGAGCGGTCTACAAGATTGCCCACAACGGGGTCAAAAACAGCGGAAACAATCTTCGCGACAAGGATAAGAATACCCACCACGGCGATATCCGCGCCGAGAATGGACGAATCAAATTCCGCCTGATATGAATTCAAAAGCCCCACGATTGCCTGAAAGCCGAAAAGGCCGAGCGAATACGCAAGAATTTCTTTGAAATTCATATATTTTTTTGTTGTTACATCCGTACTTGTACTCATAATGAACTCCTTTTAGAAAGCAAAATACAAAAAGGCGAAACGGCGCAACTCCACACCGTTTCGCACCTTTGCGATAAAATTAATCCTTAAAAACCTCGCTGAACAAATCAATATCGGCAGCCTTCATAACAGCGCTGAAAAGGCGGGAGCCGTTCACCGGAAGCAGCTTGCCGAAAATGCTCATGGCATGCGCGTCCAAGCCGTGGATCTGAAGCGCCTGCTTATGCTCTATGCCGAACATAATAAGCTTGACCATAAGGTCGCAGTCTGTTGATATCATATCAATGACCTTCTGGCCCTTGCCGCCGTCATTCTTCTGATCGCGGAAAATATCTGTTTTTGTAAAGCCCGGGCAGACAAGACCAACATATATCTTGCCCCTGAATTCCTCTCTTAAGGATTCGGTAAAGCTTTTAAGCGCAGCCTTTGACGCCGAATACATACTTGTACCGGCAAGGCTCATAAGCGCCGCAGACGAATCAATATTGACGATTCCGGGAGCGCTGCTTTTCATCAGCATGGGAAGCAGGGCTTTAATGGAATATACGCAGGAATAGAAATTGATGTTTATAGCGTTTTCAATTTCCTCCATATCATAGCGGTCAAATCTTTTGAATTTAGGCAGTATGCCCGCGTTATTTATAAGCACATCAACCTGAACATTCTCTTCCTCAAGCTCTTCAACAAGCTTGATCCAGTTTTCATTCTTAGAAACATCAAAAAGCTTATAAGAAAACTGCTGCGCGTAGGTTGGGCCTAACTCCTCTATGAATTTAAGCATCTTGGTTTCGCTTCTTGCGATGCCGATAACGCGGCAGCCGTGCTTTTTAATAAGCGTGGCGGCTATTCCCGCTCCCATACCTCCGGACGCACCGGTGACGATACAGGTTTTTCCGTCAAGCCAGTTGGACATGATTTTACCCTCCGTTTTCAATGAGCCGAGGAAAAAACAGTATATATTTTATCCCAAGCCGATTTAATCAAAATATTTTAGTAATATTATACTAAATAAGAAATAAATTTACAAGAACAAATGAAAAAAAGTTTCTATGTTTGCCGTGTTTTTTATTCAAGATTTGATCATCCCGGAAAGCCGCCTGCAAATGAGCGTTGCGAGCGCGATTTTAACGAGGTCCGGAACGATAAACGGCAGAACGCAGGTTGAGAGCGCCGCGGCAAAGGTCACCGGCGAGGAATTGCTTGCCGACCATATGACGAACCATACAGTGCCGAAAAGATAGCAAACCGCAATGCCGAGCGTCATGGACGCGGCGTATACGAATGTTTTTGAGCCGAAAAGCCTTACAGCCCCGCCGACGATGAGCGCGGTAAAGATAAAGCCGATTATATATCCGCCGGTCAAGCCGAAAAGCACGCCGGGCCCGGCGCCGAAATTTGAAAAAACTGGCACCCCGATAAGCCCCAAAAGGATATATACGACCACAGTCAGCACGCCGTTTCTCAGTCCGAGTATACCGGCGGCGCAGCAAACGGCAAAGGTTTGCAGGGTCACCGGCACGGTGAGCGGTATCTGGATCCATGAACAAACGGCGATAATCGCGGCAAATATGCCTATGTAAACAATATCAACCGTTTTTAAACGCTTTTTTTCCGTCTTATTTTTTTTCATCTGAACGCCCCCGATGCTGTATTTATATTATTTATACAGTAAAAAGGCATTATTGTCAACCATTATTTATAAATTTAGTTTACAATCAAGCGCTTTTTAAATAATTCAAGTTGAATATAGTATAAAAATATGATAAGCTATTCTTATACCAATGCGATTCGGAGGGGAAAATGGAGAAAAAAAGAAAAGCAAGACTTCCCGTCAGAACCAAAAATTTTAAAATCAGCACAAGGATCGTTATAAGCTCTGTGTTGGCAATTGTGATTCCGATAATCATACTCAGTATAGCGGCAGGCATATTCTTATCTACATTTTCCGCAAAATACTACACCTCTTCCTCCGACACAGACAGCTACAGCGTCCTCAGCCAGCTCCAGTGGAGCCAGGTTGTGAGCAATATGGTATTCACGCTTTCAGGTGATGAAAGCGACGATGAAAAGCTGGCGCTGATTGAAGAGACATTAAAGGAGCTTGAGGACGCCGGCTCGGTAATTTATATAGAAAAGGACGGCGCCGTTTATTATTCCTCTGCTGACCCTGACGCGGTGCTGGCGGCTGTAAATACGATAGCGGATATAGATATGGATACCGACTCTTACTATTACAGCGACACCGGATGCATTATCGTAAATTCCTTTGAAAGCGAAAGCGGCAATTTTACGGTTATTGCGGCAAACAACACCTACGGTTCACAGGACGGCAAACTGAGCTTTGCGCCGCAGTATATTTTGCACGGCATTGCAAACAACGCCGCAGTCATACTCGGCGTGTGCGTTACCACCTTTATTTTGGCAATCATTATACTTTCCTGCCTTACATCAAAAACCATAATCGGGCCGATAGAAAAGATAACCAAGGGCGCGAACGAAATCGCCAAGGGGAATCTGGATTATGA
Organism: uncultured Bacteroides sp.; assembly: GCA_964405895.1. Taxonomy (GTDB): domain Bacteria; phylum Bacillota; class Clostridia; order Oscillospirales; family Acutalibacteraceae; genus Eubacterium_R. The sequence continues at coordinate 13,997 of CAYOPQ010000002.1, forward strand.
GATAGATTACCAATCCACAAACGAAATAGGCCAGCTTGCGCAGAGCTTTAACGATATGCGCCTGAGAGTAAAGGAATCCATAGAGAGCAAAAACCGCGCCGATCAGCAGCAGAAGGAAATCGTTGCGGGAATCGCGCATGACCTGCGCACGCCGCTGACCTCGATAAAAGGCTACCTGGAGGGAATCAGGGACGGGGTTGCGGACACGCCCGAAAAGCGCGTAAAATACCTTGAAACGATATATGATTCCGCCGTGTCTATGGAAAAGATGCTCAACGATCTGCTGATCATCTCAAAGCTTGAGCTCGGCAATATAACGCTTAACTGTGAAAATGTGCATATCTCCGATTTCATTCCTTTTGCTGAGGAAATAGGGAATGAACTGAAAAAGCAGGATTTTGATTACAAAATCATAAACAAAACGAAATCAGACCCCTTGCTTTTTATTGATACAGACAGATTTTCAAGAGTGATAACGAACATTATTTCAAACAGTATAAAATACAGGCGCAGCGAGGTGCGCGGAAAGATCGTGATGATACTTTCAGAATACGAGCAATCCGTTATATTTGAGCTTGCCGACAACGGCACCGGCGTTGACCCGAAAAGCCTGACGCGCATTTTTGACACGCTTTACAGGGAGGATAAGGCGCGTTCCAATGTCAGCGACGGCAGCGGACTCGGTCTTGCGGTGTGCAAGCAGATTGTGGAGCTGCACGGCGGCATGATATGGGCGCGCAACAACTCCGAAAACGGTCTTTCCATATTTATCTCACTGCCGAAAGCGGCGGAAACGGAGGAAAACAGCCATGAAAAAAATACTGATCATTGAAGACGACGCCAATATCTGCGAGCTGGAGAAGGATTATCTTGAGGCAAACGGATTTGAGGTTTCAACCGCGTCAGACGGAACCGAAGGGCTTGAGGACGCGCTGAAAAACGACTATAATCTTATATTGCTTGACATCATGCTGCCCGGCACCGACGGCATGGAGGTTTGCAGAAGGATAAGGGACACCAAGGATGTGCCGATACTTCTTGTGAGCGCAAAAAAAGAGGAGCTTGATAAGATTACCGGCCTCGGCTACGGCGCGGACGATTACATTGTGAAGCCGTTTTCGCCCAAGGAGCTTGTGGCAAGGGTAATTGCCCATATCAGCAGATATGAAAGGCTTACATCGAAAGCCGAAAGCGCCGCCGAGGAAGCGAAAACCATTGAGACGGACGGGCTCAGGCTTGACGGCAAATCCCGCCGCGCGTTCGTTGACGGCACAGAGCTCAACCTGACGAACAAAGAGTTTGACCTGCTTTATTTCCTTGCCGCCAGTCCGGACACGGTATTCACCAAGGAAGAGCTGTTCAATAAGATATGGAATTACGATTCCATCGGCGAAACCTCTACCATAACGGTGCATGTAAACAGGATAAGGGATAAGATAAAAGAAGTGAATCCCGACATAGATTTCATTCACACGGTATGGGGCAAGGGCTACAGATTCAACAAATAAAAAGCATACAAAAAAGGCGGGGTGAAAGCACTGTTGGCTTCCACCCCGCCTTTTTATGAATGATTATTCGGAAAGGATCATACGGTCGTTATCAAGCTCTTCGCCGCTTGTTGTTTTGAATTTCTCAATAAGCGCCGCAGTCGTAAGCTTTTTCTTTTCTTCGCCGGAAACATCATAGATGATCTTACCGTCGTTCATCATGATGAGCCTGTTCCCTATCTCAATAGCGTCTTTCATATTATGCGTTATCATAATTGTTGTAAGATTATTTTCTGAAACAATCTTATTTGTGAGCTCCAGCACCTTATGCGCTGTTTTGGGGTCAAGCGCGGCGGTATGCTCGTCTAAAAGCAGAACCTTTGGCTTTTTGAGCGTTGCCATAAGCAGGGTGATCGCCTGCCTCTGACCGCCCGAAAGCAGACCCACCTTAGAGGTAAGGCGCGTTTCAAGCCCGAGATCTAATGAGCCCAGCATATTTTTATAATGCTCTTTTTCCTTTTTGGAAACACCGGGAGCAAGCGTTCTGAATTTACCGCGGCGGGAGGCAAGCGCAAGATTTTCAATAATCTGCATATCCGCAGCCGTACCGGTCATAGGGTCCTGAAACACTCTTCCCAAATATTTAGCCCTTTTATGCTCCGGAAGCTTTGTAACATCCTGCCCGTCTATAATGATAGAGCCGCTGTCCACGGGATAAACGCCCGCGATCATATTGAGCATGGTGGATTTACCGGCGCCGTTGCCGCCTATAACGGTTACGAAATCGCCCTCGTTAAGAACAAGGTCTATACCGTTTAAAGCGCGCTTTTCATTGACGGTTCCCGGATTGAAGGTTTTATAAACGCCCTTGATTTCAAGCATTTGAGGCACCTCCGTTTCTTTTTACCTTTTTGGATGAAAGCTTGCTTTTCCAATAAGGTATACCGAGGAAAAGCGCAACAACGATTGCCGAGAAAAGCTTGAGGTCGTTTGCGTTGAGGCCGAGACGGAGTACAAAGGTAATGACGATATAATATACAACTCCGCCGAAAACGCAGGCAAGCAGCTTGAGCGCAAAATTCTTAAAGATTTTGCCCAGCACGACCTCGCCGATAATAACGGCGGCAAGGCCTATAACAATAGCGCCCCTGCCCATATTTACATCCGCAAAGCCCTGATACTGTGAAATCAGCGCGCCGGCAAGCGCAACGATGCCGTTTGAAAGCACAAGACCTATGATTTTATTTACATTTGTGTTAATTCCGTTTGCGCGCGCCATTGCCAGGTTGGAGCCTGTTGCGCGGATGGAATGGCCGAGCTCCGTGCCGAAGAACCAGTAAAGAATAATTATGAAAACAGCAACTATAATGAGCCCGACAATCAGGGACTGAGAGATATTTCTGAGAGATACCACAAGGTCATAATTCGCAACGCTTATCGTCTGGTTCGCTTTATTATCCAAAATACGCAGATTTATAGAATAAAGCGCAAGCTGCGTAAGTATACCCGAAAGAATCGCGGGAATTCCGAAAACGGTATGGAAAATACCCGTTGCCAGCCCGGCAAGGCAACCTGCCAAAAACGCCATTACCATGGAAAGATAAATATTCATACCGCTTGTGGCACACATAACAAGAACCGCGCCCCCTGTGCCTAAAGAGCCGTCTACAGTAAGATCCGCAATATCGAGCACCCTGAAGGTTATATAAACGCCGATCGCCATTAACCCCCAAAGTATGCCCTGAGCCGCTGCTCCCGGAACAGCGGATAAGAATGACATCATAAGCCTTCTCCTCCAACATTTAACAGGATAAATGCGGCGAGCATATTACTCGCCGCATATTATGTTACCAAAATCAGTTTAATTCGTCAATAGCATAAAGCAGCTTATTCCTCTTCGCTTACTTCTATTGCAACATAATCATCCGGAATGGTGATACCGAGCGCGTCCGCACGATCAGCAACATATTCCTTTGTAAGATCCGAAGCGTACTGAATCTCCATGGTTCCGGGATCTGTACCCTCGGTAAGGATCTCAACAGCCATTTCGCCGGCGGTATAGCCGATGTCATAATAGCTGATGGAAAGCGTTGCCAGACCGCAGCCCTCGCATATGCCCTCTTCACCGGCGATTACCGGAATACCGGCAGGCTCTGTGATCTGCTCTACAGCGGAGGTAGCGGAAGCGATGGTATTATCTGTTGGGATATAGATTACATCTACTTCCTGTACAGCGGTTGTTGTAACGGAAGCTATATCATTGGTATCGGCTACGGTATATACCTGAACCGCATAGCCCATTTCCTCAAGATACCCGGTAATAACATCTGCCTGGTACTGTGAATTTGCCTCTGCGGAACAATAGAGGATACCTACGGTTTCCGCATCCGGGCAAAGCTCCTGAATCATAGCCGCCTGATCCTCAAGCGGAGCAAGATCCGATGTACCTGTAATATTCATACCTGTTACTCCGGTCCATTCCGATGAATCTATCTCAAGCGCCGTAGCATAGTCCGTTATGGAAGTGGCAACGATCGGGATATCCCCTGTTGCCTGCATGGCAGCCTGAAGCGCGGAGGTTGCGTTCGCCATAATAAGGTCAACACCGTCTGAAACAAACTGGTTGGCAATGGTGGCGCAGGTTGTGGAATCGCCGCCGGCATTTTGGAGATCAAACTCTACATTCTCTTCGCCGAGGAGCGCTATTACAGCGTCCTGGAAGCCTTCCGTAGCGGCGTCAAGCGCGTCGTGCTGCACTGCCTGAAGAATTCCGATCTTATATTGAGCGGATTCACTTGAGCTTGAGCCTGAAGAGCAGCCTGCAAAAAGCGAGCCTACAAGCACTGCGGAAAAGCAGAGGGCAAGAATTCTTTTAACTGTTTTTTTCATATGTATTACTCCTTTTAAAGTAATTTCACTATACTGCTTTTAAGCGTTGGCGCTTTTAAGTGGTAAAGTGATTATGCAACTATGATACCACAAAAACAAAAAGCTGTCAAACAAAACAGGTGTTTGACAGACTTTTTGTTGATTTTAACTAAATTCAGCATGGATTTTTTGAGCAATTATTGGTATTAAAGCTGATCCGCTATACTGTAAATGAGCTCTTTTGATTTTTCCCAGCCGAGGCAAGGGTCTGTTATGGACTTGCCGTAAACGCCGCCGTCCACCTTTTGGCTGCCGTCCTCAATATAAGATTCTATCATAAATCCCTTTACAAATTTATTTATATCGGCGCTGTGGCGCATGGAATGGAGCACTTCATTTGCGATTCTTACCTGCTCAAGATATTTCTTACCGCTGTTTGAATGGTTTGTATCAACGATAACGGCGGGATTTTTAAATTGCTCCTTCGCGGCGTACATATTGTAAAGCGTTATAAGATCCTCATAATGATAATTCGGGTGGCTTATGCCGTATTTGTTCACGCCGCCGCGCAGAATGGCGTGCGCAAGCTCGTTGCCTTCGGATTCAACCTCCCAGCCGCGGTAAAGAAAGGTGTGCCCGCTCTGCGCCGCTGTTATGGCGTTGAGCATAATTGAATAATCGCCGCTTGTGGCGTTTTTCATTCCGCAGGGAACATCCATACCGCTTGCGGTAAGGCGGTGATCCTGATTTTCAACGCTTCTTGCCCCCACCGCAACATACGAAAGCAAATCGGAAAGATACCTGTAATTCGCCGGGTAAAGCATTTCATCGGCAGCCGAAAGCCCGAGCTGCTCTATTGACTTGGTATGTATGGACCGCACGGCAAGGATACCGGCGAACATATCCGGCACGCCGTCCGGATCCGGCTGATGGAGCATGCCCTTGTATCCGGCGCCCGTCGTTCTCGGCTTTCCCGTATAAATGCGGGGGATGATGATGATCTTATCCTTTACTTCCTCCTGCACTCTTGCCAGGCGGCTTACATAATCAAGCACGCTTTCCTCCTTATCGGCGGAGCACGGGCCTATGATCAGCAGGAATTTACTGCTTTCTCCTTTAAGCACTTTTGCAATCTGCTCATCTCTCTGCGCCTTGATTGCCGCGCCCTTTTCGCTCAGCGGATAAAGCTCCTTTACCTCCTTGGGAATGGGCAGCTTTCTGATAAAATGCATATTTTTCATAGATTCGTCTTTTACAATTTCCATATTTACAACCTCTCTTGCACACATACAGCGAAACCGCGTGCCGCACAGCGGTATTAATATTTTAATTCCTGAGCGGCATATTGTCAACACAAACAGCAAAATAATAAACGCGCAGGCAGAACACCCGCGCGCTGAAACGCCTGAGAAGGCAGCTTAAATATATTTTATAATACGAAAAATCAAAAATTTTCAAGCAGCGATGTATAAAACCCGCAGTAATCCGTGCGGTTATCCGCGGTAAACGCCATAGCCGCCCTCGGATGGCGGTTGAGCTGCCCCGTGAGCATATACTGTATATCATAGCCCCACTGAATGCCGCTTGCCTTGAGCGGCAGCATATATTTTTCAATAAAGGTCAAAAGGCTGTATAAGCTGTATTTCGGATTTTTCAGAAAGCCGAGCAGCAGCTCCATGGCGCAGTTTCCCGCGCCCCTGCCCATTCCCATGGCGGTAGCGTCAAGATACGACACACCGTAGGTCATGGTTTCAATCGTGTTCGCAAACGCGAGATTTTGGTTGTTATGGGCGTGAAAGCCTATGGCTTTACCGTATTTTTCACCTGCTTCAAGGTAGATCTTGGCAAGCTCCTCCGCAGTTTCGGGATACAGAGAGCCGTATGAATCAACAAGGTATATAATATCCACATTTGAATTGCCGAGCATTTCAAGCGCCTCTTCAATATCTTCCGTTTTTGCCTGGCTTATCGCCATGATATTGCAGGTGGTTTCATAGCCGAGCGCATGAAAATGCTCTATCATCTCAATGGCGGCGGGCATCTGGTGGATATAGCAGGCAACGCGCACCATATCTATAACCGATTCGCTTTTGGGGATAAAATCCTCCTTAAAATCACATCTGCCCACATCTGCCATTACGGATATTTTCATATCCGATACATTATCGCCCACGATTTTTCTGATATCCTCTTCGGAGCAGAATTTCCATTTGCCGTAATCCGCCGGGTCAAACATTTTTTTTGACGCGCGGTAGCCGAACTCCATATAATCCACGCCGCTTTTAATATTTGTTTTATAAAGCTCCGTAACGAATTCATCCGTAAATTCAAAATTATTGCAGAGACCGCCGTCCCTGATTGTAGCGTCAAGCACTTTTAAGTCATCTCTGACCGTCATCATATTGCCTTTTCTCGGCGCCATAACATTTCCTCTCTTTCACTTACTTTTACGCTTTAAAGTTTTTATGCTTTAAAGCGTATGGCGGTATTATATCAAAATGTTTTATAAATGTCAATAGGCGGCGGGAGATAAAAATAAAAAAGAACCGTGATAACACAGTTCTTTTTAATAAAAGCAAATTTATTTGATTACCCTTATTCTGACTACGCCGCTGATTTTTTTAATATCTTCAACAACGGTCCGGGAAATCTGCGAATCCACATCAATAATGCTGTACGCGATTTCGCCGCGGTTCTTATCAACAAAATTGGCGATATTGATACCGTCTCTGCTGATTGTATCGGTAATGGTTGCAATCATGTTCGGCTGGTTTTTATGAATAACCGTTATCCTTGCGGCGCCGCTTTTTTCCATTGACGCGGCAGGCAGATTTACCGAATTTTTCACATTGCCGTTTTCAATATAATCAATCAGCTCAAGCGCGCCCATGGAAGCGCAGTTTTCCTCGCTCTCCGGCGTTGACGCGCCGAGGTGAGGCATTGCGATGACCCCGTCAACACCTATGAGATCCGCAGACGGAAAATCCGTTACATACGCCGCCATACCGCCGTCCTCAAGAGCGGAAATAATATCTGCCGAATTTGCAAGATCCCCTCTTGCAAGATTGATGATGCGCACCGTATTCTTCATTTTATCAATATTCGCGCTCGAAATCATCTCCCTCGTATCGGGGGTGAGCGGAACATGAAGCGTAATATAATCAGCCTGAGGGTATATCTTATCCAGGTCGTTTTCTATCTTTACTTCCCTTTTGAGCGCCTCGGCTGCCTCCTGCGTTAAAAACGGATCATAGCCCACAACATTCATGCCGAGATCCACCGCCGCGTTCGCAACAAGCCTGCCGATTGCGCCGAGACCGATTACGGCAAGCGTTTTGCCCTTGATTTCAGGACCTGCAAAAGCGGATTTGCCCTTTTCCACGGATTTTGTAACATTTTCATCGTCTTTAATGGTTTTGCACCACTCGATTGCCTTTGTGATCTTGCGGCTTGAAAGCAGCAGCGCGCAGATTACAAGCTCTTTAACGGCATTTGCATTCGCGCCGGGCGTATTGAAAACAGCGATGCCGAGCGCCGTGCATTTTTCTATCGGAATATTATTCACGCCGGCGCCGGCTCTTGCAACGGCAAGCAGGGATTCGGGCAATTCCATATCGTGCATTGCCGCCGAACGCACCATAATCGCGTCCGGGGCTTCAATATCATCCGCGCAGGTATATTTTGCGGGATCAAACTTTGAAAGCCCGACGGGAGAAATCTTATTCAGTGTTTTGATTTTGAACATTACTTATTTTCCTCCTCAAATTTCTTCATGAATGCAACCAGCTTTTCAACGCCCTCGATCGGCATGGCGTTATAGATGGAAGCACGCATACCGCCCACTGTTCTGTGCCCTTTCAGGTTTACGAAGCCGGCGGCATCCGCCTCTTTTATAAATTTAGCGTTCAGTTCATCGCTGTCTGTAACAAAGGGCACATTCATAAGAGAACGGTCCTCCGGCACTACGGTGCCGCGGAACAGCTTGCTTTGGTCAAGAAAATCGTAAAGAATTTTCGCCTTCTTCTCATTATGGGCCTTCATGCCCTCAAGCCCGCCGAATGTATCCTTTATCCACTCCAGCACAAGCTTGCATATATAGATCGTCCAGCACGGGGGCGTATTGTAGAGAGAATCCGCATCCGCCTGCACCTTGTAATTCATCATGACCGGGGTAATGTCCCTTGCGTTTCCGAGCAGATCCTCGCGGATGATGCAAACCACAAGACCCGCGGGCGCCACATTTTTCTGGGCGCCGAAATATACCATGCCGAATTTTGAAATATCCAGCGGCTCCGAAAGCGCGCAGGACGAAATATCGGCAATAAGCACCTTATCGCCCACCGGGGGAAGCTCCTTAAACTTGGTGCCGTATATCGTATTATTCATACAGATATAAACATAATCGGCGTCGTCACGAAAATCCTGCGGCGCGGTTTTGGGAATGTAGCTGAAGGTTTTATCCGCAGACGAAGCCGCCTCCCTTACATCGCCGTACTTCTGCGCCTCCTGATAAGCCTTTTTTGCCCACTGGCCCGTGATGATATAATCCGCCTTGCCGCTTCCATTCATAAAATTGAGCGGAATTGCGGAGAACTGCGCGGACGCGCCGCCCTGAAGGAAAAGCACCTTGTAATTATCCGGCACATTATAAAGCTCCCGCATCAGCTTTTCAGCGTCCTTGATAATCTCGTCAAACACCTTGGAGCGGTGGCTCATTTCCATAACGGACTGGCCGCAGCCGTGGTAATCAAGGATTTCCGCACCGGCCTTTTCAAGCACGGACACAGGCAGGTTTGAAGGACCCGCGCTGAAATTATATACTCTTGACATAAAAAAATTCCTCGCTTTCAAAGATAAAAATAATCGTGACTTCTATTATAAAGATGTTTATGTTTTTGTCAATATTTTTCTGAAAACTTTGTTAAAAAAGTATATTGTTTGTTAATTTTTTAACGATTTTGTGCAAATCAGCGCTCAATCTATAAAAAAAGCCACACGGCGTGTTTAAACTGCCGCGTGACCTTACATTCTATTATATGTGATTTTTCATCAGGCGTACCGCCGGGCGGGATTCCCGTTACTGAAGCTGCTGCTGGTTGAGCGCGTTCTGGAGCACACCCTTTTTCTTTTTCTTGGGCTTGTAAGCCGGCGGATTCGCAAGCCTCTTTGTATATCTGTTTTTCTTAGCGGTGATTTTATTGATCTCATGCACGGGCGCCGCCATATAATCCGTCATATATTTATCCGCAACCTCCATGAGCGCGGGATTATTTCTCATCTCGCCGAGAATGGTTACGCCGATGATATCCTGTACCTCGTTGGTGCCGTCCTCATACACCTCGCAAAGCATTTTAAACAGCTTTTTGCGATCCGCCTCTGTGCCGCTCTTGATGACTTCCATAACGCGGGGCGTACCGATTTCCGTAAAAAATGTTTCCGGCAGGAATTCGCCGTAATCAGCGATATTTTTTTTGATATCGTCTTTCAAATCCGGATAAAGCACGCCGAAACGGTTGGCAAGCGAATCAACATCATAGCTGATGACGCCGCTTTTCGCCTTGGAGCGGGAAACCGCCTTCGGCATTTTGATTTTATCCAGATCCACCTTTTTTCTTGCGGCAAAAAGCTGACCAATCTCATCCGACACCTCGTTGGCATAGGAACGGCAATCCCTGTCGTCCGCGGAATCGAGCTCAAAAAGGGATTTTGATATTGTTTCGTAATCCGTATCCTCACCCTTGTCCTCATAAGAGCACTCCAGGCTCATGATGTTCATTTTTTTATCATAGACGACTCGGAAAAGCCCCTTTTCGTTTTTATAGGCAAGCGCCTCTTCCTGAGCGGATTTCATTTTTTTGAAACCGTGTTCCTTTAAATTTTCGGCAATAGTCTTATCCAACAGCCTTAAAGCTTCTGCAAGTTCCATTAAAACAACTCCCGTTAATTACACTTTATAAGCCCTGCCGGCTTTATTTCTATGGTATTATAACATCTGAAAAGCCATTTGTCATTAAAAATTTATGAATTTGTAAAAAAGCAACAATCAGCCGCAAATTCTTATATTTTTTAATATTGAATTTAGCCATCTAATATGTTAAAATATATTGCATTATTTCCGGAGGAAGCTGAATGGAAAAAATATTGATTGAGATAAAAGGCATACAGCAGTACGGGCATGATACCGATGTGACCGAGCTTGCCACTTTCGGAACCATAAGGGACGACGGCGCAGCCTATATTATAAAATATAACGAAGAGCTTGAGGAGCCGCAGGAAAGCGTAAGCGTAACGGTCAGGGTAAGCAAGGACGAAAGCGCCGTGCAGATGACAAGAACGGGCCGCAGCCATTCAAGCCTGCTGATAGAAAAATCAAAGCGCCACCTGTGCAATTACGCAACGGAATTCGGCGACCTGCTTATGGGTGTTTACGGGCGAGATATAGAGGCGGATATTGAAAACGGGAGCTTCCATTTTGAATACGACATTGATTTTAACGGTGCGGTAGCCTCGCAAAACACCGTAAACATGAACATATCAAGGCAGCCGGCATAAATGCGGCAAAGCAAAATAAAAGTATAAGAGGAATATACAGATGTCTATAATCGTTAAAGAAACAAAAAGAGAGCTCAGAACTAAAATATTAGACGCGCTGGGCAGGGCGGTAGCGAACGGCGAGCTGCCTGCCGAGCCGATACCGGATTTTAATATAGAAAAGCCTGCCAACAGCAAAAACGGTGATTTTTCCGCCAACATTGCGCTTGCGGGCGCAAAGGCGTTCAGATGCGCCCCGAGGAAAATTGCCGAAAGCGTTAAAAACAATCTTGACCTGGACGGCACGCTGTTCAGCAGATGCGAAATAGCCGGGCCGGGATTTTTGAACTTCTACCTTTCACAGCGCTATTACACGGAGATTTTAAAGGATGTGATTGCCAAGGGTGAAAGCTACGGCAAATCCGATTTCGGGGCGGGCAAAAAAGTGATTGTGGAATTTGTTTCCGCCAATCCCACGGGACCGATGCACATAGGAAACGCGAGAGGCGGCGCCATAGGCGACTGCCTTTCCGCCGTGCTTGAATGGGCGGGCTATGATGTAAGCCGTGAATTCTATGTTAACGACGCGGGGAACCAAATAGAAAAATTCGCCGTTTCCCTTGAAGCGCGCTATTTACAGCTTTACAAGGACGGTATAGAACTGCCGGAGGACGCTTACAAGGGCGCCGATATAACCGAGCACGCAAAGAATTTTGCCGCCGAATACGGGGACAGGTATGTTGAGGCGGCGCCGGAGGAAAGGCGCGGCGCGCTTGTGGCTTACGCACTGCCGAAAAATATAGAGGGACTTGAAAAGGACCTGCTGCAATATAAAATAAAATACGATAACTGGTTCAGAGAAAGCACCCTGCACAGCGACGGCTCCGTGCAGAAAATAATAGATAAATTCAAGGAGCTCGGCGTGACCTATGAGCAGGACGGCGCTTTGTGGTTCAGAGCGAGCGAATTCGGAAACGACAAGGATATCGTGCTGGTTCGCTCAAACGGCATACCGACATATATTGTGCCGGATATAGCGTACCATTACAACAAGCTTGTTACACGCGGGTTTGACAAGGCGGTTGATGTTTTGGGCGCCGACCACCACGGCTATGTGCCCAGAATGAAGGCGGCGCTTACCGCGCTGGGGCTTGACGCCGACAGGCTGGACTGCGTAATCATGCAGATGGTGCGCCTTGTGAGAAACGGAGAGACTATAAAGCTTTCCAAGCGCTCCGGCAAGGCTATAACGCTCAACACGCTGCTTGAGGAGATACCGATAGACGCGGCAAGATTTTTCTTTAATCTGCGCGAGCCCAATTCGCATTTTGATTTTGACCTGGATCTGGCGGCACAGGAGACCAATCAAAACCCGGTTTACTATGTGCAGTACGCGCACGCGCGCATATGCTCTATTCTTAAAAAGGCGCAGGCGGACGGCATTGCGCTCAGGACGCCCACGGACGAAGAGCTTGACATGCTTGATTCCGAGGAGGAAACGGAGCTTATACGCCATCTCTCTTCACTTACAGACGAGATTGTTGCCGCGGCAAAGGCTTACGACCCCGCCAAGATAACGCATTTTGTGATTGAGCTTGCAACGCTGTTCCACAAATTTTACAACGCGCACCGCGTAATTGCAGATAATGAGGGACTTATGCAGGCAAGGCTCTACTTATGCCTTGCCGTTAAGGAAACGATAAAGAACACTTTGGGAATGCTGAAAATCTCCGCGCCCGAAACGATGTAAGGAGAACGCAAATGCCATCCGTAAAAAGCAAAGCGCTTCATGTTATAGGAAACAGGCTTTTTAAATACATTTACAAGAATCCCAAGCAGAATATGCTGCGGCTTGTAAAGGTGGGCAAAACGCTTGCAGGCAAGATGTACCCCGCAAGCACATTTACGAAGCCGATAGAGATCATAACGGACGAATCCAACATTTGGCACCGTTTTCTTTTCCGCGGCATAGACGAGGTAAACGCCGATTTGCTGCGGCACGCAATTCTGACCTTCGGAATAGACTTAGGGCTTATAGGCACCTCCACGCTGAGGAAAAAGAGAGAGGAACTGAACTGCAATATCCCGTGGGTGGTGCTGCTTGACCCCACATCCGCCTGCAATATGAAATGCAAGGGCTGCTGGGCGGCTGAGTACGGCTACAAATCCAGCCTTACGCTTGACGAGATGCGCAGAATTATCAGCCAGAGCAAGGAGCTGGGAACGCATTTCTTTATGTTTACAGGCGGCGAGCCGCTCATAAGGAAAAAAGACCTGATAACGCTTGCCAAGGAAAACCCGGACTGCCTTTTCCTGGCGTTTACCAACGCCACGCTGATAGACGACGCATTCTGCGAACAGCTTATTGAATGCGGCAATTTTGCTTTGGCGCTTTCTATTGAGGGAACGGAGGATACAAACGACAGCAGGCGCGGAAGCGGAGCCTACGGCACAACGATGGCAGCAATGGAAATGCTGAAAAAGCACGGCTGCCTGTTCGGCACCTCCGTCTGCTACACAAGCAAAAACTATGACGCCGTTACAAGCGACGCGTTTTACGATAAGATGATTGAGGCGGGCGCGAGATATATGTGGTATTTCCACTATATGCCCGTCGGCGACAACGCCGATACGGAGCTGCTGCTGACTCCGGAGCAGAGAGAGCATGTATACAGAACCATACGGGCGAACAGGGACGCAAAGAACGGCAAGCCGATCTTTACCGTTGATTTCCAAAACGACGCGGAATTTGTGGGCGGGTGCATAGCCGGCGGACGGAATTATTTTCATGTGAATTCCGAGGGCGATGTTGAGCCGTGCGTTTTCATACACTATTCAGATTCCAATATAAGGGAAAAATCCATTTTGGAATGCCTGAATTCCCCGCTTTTCAAGGAATATTACAAGGGGCAGCCGTTTAACAAAAACATGCTCCAGCCCTGCCCCATGCTTGAAAATCCGCAGGCTCTGCGCAGGATGGTGCAGCGCTGCGGCGCCAAATCCACCAATCTTATAAAAGCGGAGAGCGCGGACGAGCTTTGCGCCAAGTGCGATGCATACGCGAAAAACTGGGCGCCGAAGGCGAAGGAGATTTGGGAGGAAAAAGCGCGTTTCAAGCCGTTTACGCAATATTACCGGGATACGCCGGAGGGCAAAAAAAATTACCGCCCGGAGGATTACCAATAACGGCGGTAAAGGTTAAAAGCAGATAATTCTTTTTGAAAGACTGCCAGACTAACAGATTAACAGACTGAGCCCCGACGCTTTAAAGCGCCGGGGCTTTTACTATAATTGTTCACAATAAATCGGGTTATTCGCAATAAACCGGGCTTGTGACGGCAAGTATCTTTTTTTCTCCGTTTACCGTGCCCCACAGCTCTGCGCGGTACCAGTGCCCGGGCTCTATTCTAAGGCGCTCGTGGCGTGTATCGCACCTTGTTTCCAGCACGGTTTTACCGCCGTTGGTCACTATTTTTATTGTTTTATATTCCAATATTTCGCGCCCGGCGTTCTTTTCACGGGAATGAAGATCCGTAAAAAAGCTGAAAGTTACATTCCCGCGCGGAATGGTTGAGCCGAGACCGTAGGTTTTGCCGAAGCGGTGAACGCGGAATATAAATTTAGCGCCCGTTGAAGCCACGGTTTTGCCGAGGCGTATGGCTTTTACAGCGCCCTCCGGCGTGGCGAGCCCGTTATCAAAATGAAGATATGTACAGCCGTAATGCCCGCCGTCGGCAACAGGACCGTGCCAGTCCTTGCCGTACACGGCGGCTATATGGCAGCCCTCGTCAAGCAGGCGGGTATACATATCGAGCGCTCTGTCATTTTCAGCATTGTCAAAGCTGAAAGCCTCGTGCCAAATCTCTAAATAATCAACATTGCCGAAATCGCGCACATTAAATTCCCATCTGCCGCCCGTACACAGGGGCGAGCCTGCCTGAAACGGGTGGGCTATTCCCGCAATTCCGCCCGCCGCGTGAACGGCTTTTATTTTTTCATCTATATTATCGGGCACGGCGTCCCGCCAATCCACAAACGAATTTGCGCCCAAAACAAGCATATGGCCGAAATAAGTTGTCCACTCAATGCCGCGCAGTACGGGTATTACGCGTTCGTCGATTTCATCAAAGCCGCTGTATGTATTGTGGTCGGTCAGGGCTATAAGCGAAAGATGATCCTCCGCAGCAGCCTGCTGGAGCGCTACGGGCGTAAAGCTGCCGTCCGAATGTATGGTATGGCAGTGAAGCTCGCAAGGAAGATAACTCATTTTTCATCACCTCCGCCGATTTTAAGAATGTAATCCACATCGCACGCACAGCAGTGGACATTGAGCATAACGCGCCAGCTGCCGGCGGGCACTTCCCTGTTTAAAAAGCCGGGAGAAGAACCCTCCGCCGCTATAACAAGGTGCTGTTCGTTCGGCTGCCGGTGCGCGGCGCCCCTGTAGCCGTTCGGGTCGTCGAGCGAAACGGTTATAAGATTTTTGACCGGCAGGAAAGCATGGGGGTCCTTGCCGTTGTCCGCGCCGAAATATTTATTGAGCGCATCGGAAACAAGCCGCAAAGCCGCCTCCTCATTTTCAAGCGTTTTAGGGGAATAGGAAAAATCAATATTCAGAGCGGAAACACCTTTGGGAACATCAAAAGCAAAGGATATATTTGTTTTATCCTGCGCCGGGGTTATGGTTCCGCGCTTTTCAAAAATAGACATAACAAGCCTCCGTTTCATAAACTTCATTATACTAAATGCAAACGCATTTTTCAATGATTGATGAAAACAAAATATAATGATATAATATAGATACCTTTGAAATGCGAAAAGAGGGATATCATGGAGCTTAAAAGCTGGATGGCGCATATAGACGGAAAACGGGATTTGCTGAGCCTTGCCATACCCGGCACGCACGACTGCGTAACAAAATATGTGCAGTTCTCACACATATCAAAAACGCAGGAGCTCACAATAGCGGAACAATTAAGCATCGGCATACGGGCGCTGGATATAAGAGTGGAAAGCAGAGGCAGTCAGCTCAAAATGGTGCACGGCGTTGCAAAGGCGTTCTGCACGCCGAACAAGCTCGGAAAGCAGATGGACCTTTCCCATGTGCTTGGGCAGTGCCGTGCATTTCTGCGCGAAAACCCGACGGAAACCATTCTTTTTCAGTTCAAGAACGACAGCGGCAGGGAAAACGAAAAATGCTTTGACAACCTGTTTTTCAATTACATCTCAAAGGAGCCGGAAATCTGGTTCCTTGAGAACCGTGTGCCGCGGCTGGACGAGGCGCGCGGAAAAATATATCTTATACGCCGCTGTAAAATGGCGGACAGAGCCGAATTTAACGAAAAAAACACGGGGCTTGATTTTTCCGGCTGGGTGGAGCAGGACACGCTTTCGCCCGAAGCGCTGACGCTGCATACCGGCGGCGCCAAATCTGCCGAATTTGTGATTATGGACAGATTCAAATACAAGCCCGCCCCCCGCTGGGAGAAATGTATTAAGCCGTTTCTGGACAAGTCCGCCGCGTTTGACGGCAGATATATCATAAATTATCTTTCTACGGCCGGCGGCATAAAGGGTCCGCGCCGGAACGCCGAATACATAAACCCGCGGTTTATGGAATATCCGCTTGACAGCACAAAATATTACGGCACGATTTACTGTGATTTCCCGACAACAGAGCTTACCATGAAAATCATAAACGCAAATTTCAAATAAAGCAAAAAGCCCTGATAAAATTCAGGCTCAATTGCGTTAAATCAAGTATTTCACCTCGGCATAGTTATGATTAAAAATAACTATTTTATTTCTAAAAATATACAAACCAGTTTCAATTTTTTCATCATAATACGGCTTAAATTCAGCTTTGCCAAAAGAAGCGGTGCGAATGCAAAGAAAGACTTTACAACGAACCTGATTCCGGAGGTAATATGCAGCGTCATAAAATACTGAACTCAAATATAATCAAAATAATCGCCGTTATTGCTATGACGGTTGACCATATCGCGTGGGCAGTATTTCCGGGTTATTCAAAAGAATTTCTTCCGATAATCATGCACATTATAGGGAGAATTACCTGCCCTGTCATGTGCTATTTTATAGCAGAGGGATATTACCACACAAAGAATATCAAGAAATATACTGTCCGTCTGTTTGTCTTTGCAATCATTTCGCATTTTGCATACATATTCGCCGTAGGTGATTTCATTGATTGGAAATCCTTTATTCCTTTTTATTACGGAAATATTTTAAACCAAACAAGCGTAATGTGGTCTCTTGCGTGGGGACTGGTTATGCTGCGGGTTGCAAACAGTGAAAAAATAAAACGGCACGCACTGAAAGTAGCGCTGGTTATTTTGATTTGCCTGATAAGCTTTCCCAGCGACTGGAGCTGTATTGCGGCTCTTTGCATCATGGCTTTCGGAACAAACAGGGGGAAATTCAAAGCGCAAATGCTTTGGATGGTGTTTTATACAGCAATTTACGCAACAGTATACTTTTTCGCGTTAGATAAAATTTACGGGTTAATCCAGATGGCTGTTGTTTTGTCCGTTCCCGTTATCGGCTTATATAACGGCAAGAGAGGAAAAAGCATTAGATTTAATAAGTTTATCAAATGGTTCTTTTATATTTACTATCCGCTTCATCTTGCGGTCATCGGGTGGTTACAGCTTATGCAATAGCTTTTACAAATCAACGAAGAAAACGGCGGCAGAACATTCCGCAACGCGTTCCCTGCCCCGTTTTTATGTTTTCTGCTTATCTCGACAGAGCGAGCCGTAATCATTGTATAAATAAGCCGCTGACGATATGTTCGTCAGCGGTATAAATAATAGTTCCCTTTTTCATCTATTATTCTTCAGTTCGTTTACCGCTCTGCGCAAGCCAGCGGCTTACGGGCGCCGCTCATATAAACCGATTCGCTGAAAGACAAGGCGGGGCTGTTACTCCTCCAGCAGATTGTGCTCTTTGAGCAAATTTATAAATTTTTCAACATCCTGCGCGGCTTTTTCGGGCGTGACATCATATACCTCAAGCACCTTTTTTACGATTTCCTGCGGGGTGGTATCCTCATTAAGACAGTCCCAAAAGAACGCGCCGGATTCGTTAAGCGTGATCATACCGTTGAACTGCGCTGCCGTTTCGCCCACGGGCACAACAATCTCCGAGCCGGATATATTTCTTTTTACAAAGCCGTTTTTTATTTTCATTTTCATCTTCCTTTACACAAACAATTTATCTTATTATACCAATTTGCACAAAAGCTTGCAAGCGATACGGAAAAAATAAGGAAATATAACAAATTTTACACGCTTTTACTTGCGAACGGAGACAAAGTTGGTTATAATAACTATGATAATTTTAGAATTATTTATAAGATTATTAATTTGAACGAAGGAGTAGATACTATGGTTTATTCTAATGAAGTAGAACAGATGTGCGTCGTAAAAAAAGGCCCGCATCACGGTCCCGCTCCGATTCCCGAAGAGGGCAAATGGGTGAAATCCTATGAGATAAAAGACATCAGCGGCTTTTCGCACGGAATCGGCTGGTGCGCTCCTCAGCAGGGTGCCTGCAAGCTCAGCCTTAATGTTAAGGACGGAATCGTTGAAGAAGCGCTTGTTGAAACAATCGGCTGCTCCGGCATGACCCATTCGGCGGCTATGGCTGCGGAGATCCTGCCGGGCAAAACGCTGCTTGAGTGCCTGAACACAGACCTTGTCTGCGACGCTATAAACGTTGCGATGAGAGAGCTGTTTAAACAGCTTGCATACGGGCGTTCGCAGAGCGCGTTTTCGGAAGGCGGCCTTGTTGTAGGCGCCGCGCTTGAGGACCTCGGCAAGGGGCTCAGAAGCCAGGTTGGCACAATGTTCTCCACCAAGGCAAAGGGCGTTCGCTATATGGAAATGGCGGAGGGCTATGTTACACGCATGGCGCTTGACGAGGAAGGCGAAGTTATAGGATATGAATTTGTTAAGCTGGGCAAGATGCTTGAGGATATACGCCACGGCAAAACGCCTGACGAGGCGTACAAAGCCAACATGGGCACTTACGGCAGATTTGACAATGCCGCCAAGTATATTGACCCGCGTGAAGAATAATCAGGACAGGAGGACTCAAAAATGGCGAATGATGTAAAATTTGAGGGCAAGGAAAGAAGAATTGCCAAAATAGAAAAATGTCTTGCTGAATACGGTCTTTCAAGTCTTGAGGAAGCAAGAGAGCTTTGCCTTTCAAAAGGCATTGATGTTGACGCGATTGTAAAGGGCGTTCAGCCCATCGCGTTTGAAAATGCGAGCTGGGCATACACGCTCGGCGCGGCGGTAGCCATCAAAAGCGGCGTTCAGACGGCTTCCGAGGCGGCGGAAAAGATCGGTATCGGTCTTCAGGCTTTCTGCATCCCCGGTTCGGTAGCGGAGCAGAGAAACGTAGGTATCGGTCACGGAAACCTCGGCGCACGCCTTCTTTCGGAGGAGACAAAGTGCTTTGCGTTTCTTGCGGGCCACGAGAGCTTTGCGGCTGCCGAGGGCGCGATAGGAATCGCACGCACGGCGAACAAGGTTCGCAAGGAGCCGCTTCGCGTAATCCTTAACGGACTCGGCAAAGACGCCGCGTATATCATTTCAAGAATCAACGGCTTCACCTATGTAAAGACCGATTATGATTTTTACACCGGCGAGCTCAATATCCTTGAAACTAAGGCGTTTTCAGACGGCGAAAGAGCGGCGGTAAAATGCTACGGCGCGAATGATGTGCTTGAGGGCGTTGCCATCATGAAGCACGAGGGCGTTGATGTATCCATCACCGGAAACTCAACCAACCCCACCCGCTTCCAGCACCTTGTTGCCGGCACCTACAAAAAGTGGGCGATTGAAAACGGCAAAAAGTATTTCTCCGTTGCGTCCGGCGGCGGCACGGGCCGTACGCTTCATCCTGACAATATGGCTGCCGGCCCCGCTTCCTACGGTCTTACGGATTCCATGGGCCGTATGCACGGCGACGCGCAGTTCGCGGGCTCCTCTTCCGTTCCCGCGCATGTTGAGATGATGGGACTTATCGGAATGGGCAACAACCCGATGGTTGGCGCTACGGTTGCAACTGCCGTTGCGGTTGAGGAAGCTATGAAATAAGCAGCACTCAGCGGCACAACAGCTTATCGGATTTGAATTTGCAATAAATCAAAACAACGAAAGCCGAGAATCAAAGCAAATGATTCTCGGCTTATTTTTATGCCGTTTGACGGTTTTTCTGTTTTTCCGCACGGCGGAATTATGACGCTGTTACGGTCATTTCCGTACCGCCTATTGCAACGGTGTATGCGCTGCCGGAAACAAGCTCTTCGCTGCTGACTATTACAACCTGGAACGAGAGCTCCGGCGTGAAGTCCAGAATAACATTCCCATCCGAATCCGAAACGGTGACCTGTGTATCCGCCTGCTGCTCACCCACGCTGATTGAAATAACGCCCTGCTCGGAGCTGCTGAAGGTCTGTGCCATTGAGGAGGCACCCGTGCCTATAAAGGTGCCGCCCGTAATGGTTGCCGTATCATCGTAATCCAGCGTTGAGGTATCGCCCTGCGTGGGGCCTTCAATTACAACATATCCGCCGCTCATGGTGAAGGTGCCGTTGGAGTCTATACCGTCGCCGGAGGCTGTGATTTTGATATTTCCGCCCGAAATCACCATAACACCGTTTGAGGAGCTGCCGTCGCCGCCGAAACCGCCGCCGCCGAACATACCGTCCCTGCCGCCGTCCGAGCCGCTCATGTCAGTGCCGCCCGCGGCATTCAAGCCGTCGTCGCTTGCTACGATCGTTATATCTCCGCCGGAAATCGTAAGCGTCAGCGCTTCAAGCCCTTCATAGCTTTCCGTTATATTTATCGTGCCGTCGGTAACGGTCAGCGATTCATCGGCGTGGAACCCGTCGTCGCCCGTCGCGATTTCAAATTCTCCGCCGTTTACGGTGATGGACGAATTGGAATGAACGGCATCGTCCGCACTGTTTATACTGTATGTGCCGCCCGTTATGAGCATAACGCTTTCGGCTTTAATGCCCTTCATGCTTGTGCTGCCGTCACTGTCGTCTTCACTGTCATCGTCGCTGTCGCCTGAGGAAGTGGAGTTGCTGAGCAGGGTGATTTCCACATCTGTTGAGGAGGAAGCAGCGGAAGCGGCGCCGGGGTCGTTGCCGCCCATTGCGTCATTGCCTCCCATGCCGCCGCCCATGCCGCCGCCCATACCGCCCATGCCGCGGTCCGAGCCGTCCGTAAAGCTGCCCCACTGGTCAGAGGATTCCTGCTCGCCGTTTTCGCTGCCGCCGCCCGCGGTTATGGTAAAATCGCCGTCGGCAAGCTGCATATAGGAACCGGCGCTTATACCGTCTCCCTCAGCCTCAATATCAAATGTGCCGTTTGAGATATAGACAAAGCCGAGCGAGGAATCGTCGTTATTCTCTGCATGGAGCCCATCCTTGCCCGCTGTTAATATGAGCGAGGTTTCGCCGGTTATTCTTATACTGTCGTTGGCGTCCAGCGCGTGCGACGACGCGGAAACGGAATAAGTGCCGCCGGTAAACACAAGATCATCCTTGCAAACGATTCCGTGCCCCGCCGGAGATGTGATTATCAGGGTTCCGCTGCCGTTGAAGGTAAGATCCTGCTTTGAGAACACAGCCCCGTCGATATTATTGTCATCTATAGCGGTAAAGGTGCCGCCGTTTGAAAGCGTATTTTCACTATCCTCTGCAAGCGTAACAAACACCTTGTCGGCGTCCAGAACATACAGAGCCGCGGAACTTTCGCTGTTTATGCTGACTCCGTTCAGAATGATATGCACCTTTTCGTCATCGGCGTCTACAACAAGCATACCGTCGCTCAGACTTCCCGAAACAAGATAATCCCCCGCCGCCGTTATGGTAACGGTGGAATCCGAAATCTGCACGCTGTCGGAATCAGCCGTGCTGCCGCTGTCGCTGAGCACGATATTTATGCAGCTTTCGGTATCGTAATCTGTTTCATAATCACGGTCCGTAAACATATCGGAATCGGTTGCCGCAATATCCTCAACCTGCACGGTTTCCGTTTCACTTTCAGAATCTGAGGCACTGCACCCCGCAAGGCAAAGCACAAGAAGCAACGCCAGTAAGCATGATATGCTTTTTTTCATGATCTCTCTCCTTAAAGCTCTACTACCGAAGTATCCTGCTCGGAAACCAGAATCTCCAGATTTCCGTTTCTGCAGCGCAGCTTATCTATCATTTCCTTTTCCTTAGAGGTATCTTTAAGGGTTATTTTATAGGTAAGCCTGAACATACTGCCGAGATTGGTGGTTTTAACCGCCAGCTGGGTATGCTCTGATGTATATTGTTCAAAAATATCTTCAAACACGCCGGTATAATCCAGATCCTCCGGAATGGTTATCTTTATAGTTTTATATGCCGCCGCCTTTTTAGATATTCCGAAATCAAAGCAGCTGCAAATAAGATAAACAGCGCACATTATAACGGTAAACAAAACCGCAAAGCCTATATAGCCCATACCGGCTATAAGACCGGCGCCCATTGCAAGGAACAGCGTGCATATTTCCTTTGCCGTGCCCGGAACGGAGCGGAAGCGCACAAGGCTGAACGCGCCGGCAACGGCAACGCCCGCGCCGATATTGCCGTTTACAAGCATGATAACAACGCATACAACAGCCGGTAAAAGCACGAGCGTAACCACAAAGCTTTTGGTGTACCGCGTGCGGTACATATATGAAAGCGCCATTACAACGCCGAGCACAAGCGACACGCACAGGCAGGCAAGAAAAGCACCCACGCTGATGACGGAAGCCGTATCCGAATCAAAAATTCCCGAAAAAAGTGTTTCAAGCATAATGAAAATCCCCCTTATTGATTTGCGGAAAAATAAGCGAACGGTAAGCCGCTCCGTATTTTGAAAAGGATGTTTTATAGATATGCTCGTGTGACAGCACATCGGTCATCCAGAGCGGCACGGCGCCGCCGCTTTTTATCTCCATAAGCACATTCTCCTGCGGCAAAACAGGATCGCCGCCGTCTTTTTCAAGCGTAAGATTGCTTGTGCGGCAAAGAATATTGCTGTCGAAGGTTATTCTGAGATCGGGGTATTGCTGTGAATAATATGCCTCCCGCTCGTAAGAAATATACGCGGCGGGCTTTAATGCCTTATAAAAGCTAAGGAAGTAATCTATTTCCTGCGTTATCTGGCTGTTGCTTTTGCAGTGGCGTTCGCCCTGAAGCCATTTGAGCGCCTCGTTTTCAGACAGCACTATACGGCGCTTATACACAATCTTTTTATACTTTTTCTTCAGTTCAACGAACACGGGCTTCTTGCTCTCCGCGTTGCCGTAACAGCGCACGCGCAGCTTTTCCTTATAAGCCGGTTTTTCTATGGAGCGGCGTATAAGCAGATAATCATCCGTATCAAAATAAATATTACGGATAAGCGTTTTACCGTAATCGTCCAGCTTCATATACGGCTCCATCGCCTTTAAAACCATCTTTTGCTGTTCTCTGCTGAGCACATATTTCATCTCGTATCTTTTGAATACCGTTTGAACAGGCAAAAAAAATCCCCCTTATCCACTTTCTATTAAAAGGATAAGGGAAATAGATTGAAATATTATTGAAACGCGCAAAATTTTTATTTTTTTTCTTTATAAAGAGGCAGCTTTACGGTAAAAATCACCTTGCCGCCGCCGCACGAAACCTCTATATCGCCCTTGTGCGCGGAAGCAATCGTCTTTGCAATGGCAAGCCCGAGCCCGTAGTGGCCGCCGGCGGACGACCTGGCGCTGTCCGTTCTGTAAAACCGCTTAAACAGCTTTTTCCTGTCCTCCTCCGGTATCTCCTCTCCGTCATTGGAAACGGAGAATACGGCGCTTGATTTGCTCCGCTTGAGCGACACGCTGATCTCCTGCCCCGTTGAATGGTGCAGCGCATTATCAATCAGCACGGATACAAGCTGCTTGAGCTGCACCCCGTTGCCGTTCACGGTGATTTCCGGCTCCAAATCGCTGATCAGCTTTTTATTGCTCTCAAAGGCTACCGATTCAAACGGAAGCATCTCACCGGCAACAAGGCGGCTGAAATCAAGCGATTCCTTTTGAACCTTTGCGTTTTCCGCACGGGCAAGTTCCAGAAGCTGAATAATCAGGGCAGACATTCTTTCGTTTTCATACTGGATATTTGCAAGCCATTGATTCTCCCCTATTTCCTGCGAAAGAATATCAAGATTTGCGTTTATTACGGCAACAGGCGTTTTGAGCTCGTGCCCCGCGTCTGAAACAAACTGCTTTTCGCGGTTATAGCTCTCTTCAAGAGGGGCAACGATTTTTTTTGCAATGTAGTTGGAAAGAAAGAACAGAAAAACAAGCGCAACGGCGCCGAAAATGAGCGTATAAGTCATAAAGGTTCCGGCGCTTTCAAGTATCAATGTATTATCTATAAAGGCAACAAGAATATAATCGCCCTTATCCGCCATGCGGTAAGCGAGATTGCTTGTAACGCCGCTCTCTTTGCCGTTTTGCGTTATTTGAAGCGCAAGTTCGGAGAGCGTATCCTCGTCCAGCATTGAAATATCCGCAGTATCCACCTTTAAAACCGTTCCGTCCTGCGAAATCACAACGGAATAAAAGGTGCTCAGCTCCAGCATAGGCTGCTGTGCAGGGTGCCTGCCGGGATCATTTGCCGGCTCCTGCTCAAGCTCGCCCGCGGCGGTCTCTGTGAAACCCTCTTCCGAAATGGTGTAGCTTTCAACATATTGGCTTAAAAGCCTTGAATTCTCATTCGTCATATCCACATAGCTTGCGATATAGATAACGCAAAGCGTGCCGGATAAAATCAGAACCAATATAATCAGTATGGAAGCAACTATTTTTCTTTTGGTTTTTTTAAACACTTTCGTACCTCAGCTCATAACCTATCCCGCGCACAGCCTTTATCTGCGTTTTTGCATTTATAAAGCTGAGCTTTTTGCGGGCGAAGGACATATACACCTCAACATTATTATATTCCGCCTCATTCTCATAGCCCCAAACCTTAACGGCAAGCTGTTCGCGTGTAAGAATGCGGCCCTGATTGGCGATAAGATATTCAAATATATGGAGTTCCTTTTCACCGAGGCGTACGCTGTTTTCGCCGCAGGTAAGCGTTGACGAAAATGTGCTTAGGCTGATATCTCCGAAAGAGAGCGTGCCGTCTGCCGAATTCACATTTCTTCTGAGCAGGGCTCTTATGCGCGCAAGCAGTTCTTTCGTCATAAACGGCTTTGTAAGATAATCGTCCGCGCCGCAGTCAAGACCCTTGACCTTATCGTCCAGCTCGCTCTTGGCTGTGAGCATAAGTATCGGCGTTTTGATTCCGATGCTGCGCACATGAGAAGCAATTTCAAAGCCGTTTTTATGCGGCAGCATAACATCCAGGATAACAAGGTCATAGGTTCCCGTTTCAACGGCTTGCTGTCCCTGCGCGCCGTCCGAGCAGTGATCTATCTCATAATTTTCACGCCGCAGGATCTCGCAGAGCGCCTGCGCCATTCTTTCCTCATCTTCAACAAGCAGGAGTCTCATATAAACACCTTCCTCGCTATAATCATATCACAAAAGATTGAATATTTATTGAATAAACAGAAATATTTGCCGGATTTATATGGATAATATACAAGCTATTGCATATAAAAAAACAAAAAGCCTCCCCAAAGAGGCTTTTATTGTTCATTCCGTTCCGGCAAAAAGAGGCGCTGAACGATGAATCGTTTTCCCGCGGGATTTTAATTGCTTCTGTTTTTATGTAGTGAAAACAACATTTATAGAAAGTATTTTTATGATTGTGGCTTTGTGAGCGTGATTTCCGCGGAGCGTAAAGCCGTTATTTTTCCTGAACTTTCTTTCCCGAAATATGCTCAATATCAATCGCCACCATCTGCACTGCAGGAAAGCCCTTTTTGATTTCTTCCTCAGCCTCTTCGGCGTTCGGATAATATTTAAGGGCGAATGTCCTTAATTTTTCCTCGGCGAGCTGAGGGTCGTCTATAAGCCTTGCGCGCCCGAAAACAACGCAGCTGGATACATGAAACGCCCATTCGCCGTCCTCCAGATAGCCGTTGTCCCAAGTTGTAAAGCAGACCTTATCGCTGGCTTTTATGGAATCTATCTTATGACCTTTTTTGCCGGTATGGAAATATATTCTGTTTTCCTCTTCGTCATAATAGAAATTGATCGGTATGGTATACGGATAACCGTTATCCCCGTTTACCGAGAAAGCAGCCCTTTTGCAGCTGTGAAGCAACGCCTTGGCTTCTTCAACGGTTATCTCGTTTTTTACCCTTCTGACTTTTCTGAACATAGCGTTCTCCTTTTTCATCCTTTCTTAATCCGCGCAGAATCCCCTGCCGTTAAATATCCGCCTTCCAAAGCCCGTGAAGATTACAATAGGCATAAGCGGCAACCGGCTTTTCATCCTCTGTAAGGGCAAAGACCGCGGCGGGCGCCCCTCCGATCTCCAAACACTTGCGCTGACCGCCCTTATCGGTTTGAAGATAAATCCACTCGATATGGTGCTCCTCCAGCATGGGGTGCTCTACGGAGCCGACCTCTACCTTGACCGTGCTGCCCTCCACGGCAACAACGGGAATATGCTTTTCTGCGCTGGCTTCAACCGTACCCGGTTCAAGAAGCGTCATTTTTTGACCGCAGCACATAATGGGCACTCCGGCATTATGGATCATACCAATCAAATTACCGCAGTGTTCGCAAATATAAAATCTGTTTTCATTCATAATCTATCACTCCGATTCTTTTATTTAACTCTATTATACACTGAACGGAATCAAACAACTGTGACCGAGTCACAAATCGCCTTTATTTTCCGCAAGATACGCTTCGGCGTAATGCGCCGCTACCGCGCCGTCCGCCGCCGCGGTAACAACCTGACGCAGCGGCTTTGCGCGCACATCGCCCGCCGCAAAAACACCCGCGACATCGGTTCTTGTGGATTCGTCAGCCGCTATAAAGCCATTGCTGTCCAGCTTCACGGCATGATTTAAAAAATCCGTATCCGGTTTTCTGCCGATACTTATGAACACACCGTCACAAGCCAGCCGGTGCTCTGTGCCGTCAAGCGTGTTTTTCACATGGATTCCGATCAGCCGTTCATCCTCAATAAAGCCGGAAACCGTGCTGTTCCATATAAACTCCGCATTCTCCGAGCGCATAAGCGGCTCGTGATAAATTTTTTCCGCTCTGAGCGTATCCCTGCGGTGAATCAAATATACTTTTTTCGCAAGCCTTGAAAGATAAAGCGCGTCCGAAACGGCGGAATTTCCCCCGCCCACGACCGCAACGGTTTTGTTTTTATAAAACCTGCCGTCGCAATGCGCGCAGTAATGAACGCCCTTGCCGGCAAGCTCCCTTTCTCCTTGAACGCCAAGCGCCCGCGGATATGCGCCTGTAGAGATAACAACGGTTTTTGAGAAAAAAGTTTTTCCTGCCGTTTTTATTTTTTTGATTTTTCCCGAAAAATCAACGCCCTGCGCCGCGGCATATTCTGTTTTGGCGCCGAAACGCTCCGCCCCCTGCTGCATTTTTAAGCCGAGCGTAAAGCCGTCTATACCCTGCTCGAAGCCCGGATAATTATCGATATCTCCCGTAAGCGCCATCTGACCGCCTGCCGACAACTTTTCCAGCAGAACGGTATCCAGTCCGGCTCTTGCGGCATACAGAGCGGCGGTACAGCCCGCCGGGCCGCCGCCGATTATCATTATATCATATATATGGCTCATATTTGTACCCCCTTCTTTTTTGTGCCGCCGAACACGGCAGCGGTAAAAGCCGGCTTATAAAATCCCGAATTGCTATTTTACACCCAGAGTGATAAAATGGATATGCACAAGATTTTACGCAAAGCTTATTTGATTTGGACTTGGCCGCGCCTTGTATTTGCTGCGGCACCGCCGAGATGATAAACGAACCTCTGTTTTGAAAGGAGATAAACATGGCAAAGTCAATGTTTGAACCGGCGTACAGGGAAATTTTCCCGTTTTGGAATGAAATCTCCGAAGACGAGCGGGAATATATCTGTAAAAATTCCGTTGCCATGACCTATCTTAAAGGCACAAATATCCATGACGGCGCCGAATGCTTCGGCGTACTTTTGATCCGCTCCGGCAGTCTGAGGGTATATATGATGTCTGAGGACGGAAAAGATATTACGCTTTACCGCCTGCATGCGGGCGATATGTGTATGCTGTCCGCCTCCTGTGTGCTGCAAACCGTTGATTTTGACATATTTATTGACGCGGAAGAGGACAGCGAATGCTATGTGATCAGCGGACCCGCCTTTGCCGAGGTCAGCGAGCATAACCCGAAAATCAAAATATTTTCTCTTGAAACCGCCGTCAGCCGCTTTTCCGATATCATGTGGGTCATGCAGCAGATCCTGTTTATGAGCATGGATAAAAGGCTTGCGATTTTCCTGCTGGACGAGTCTGCCCGAACCGGCTCCGACGAAATATCTTTAACACACGAGCAGATAGCAAAATACATAAGCTCCGCCCGCGAGGTGGTCACGCGCATGCTCAAATACTTTTCAAGCGAGGGTATTGTTGCGCTTTCGCGCAAGGTGGTTAAGATTACGGACAAAAAGCGGCTGCGCGCGTTAACTGTTTAACATATCAAGAATCTGGTCCTTAGGTCTTGCGCCCGCCGACTGCTGAACAACATTGCCGTTTTTCATAACAACAAGCGTGGGTATGCTGGAAACGCCGAACCGCTGGGCGAGCTCCGGCTCATTATCCACATTGATTTTGCCCACAAAATACTGCGGGTTTTCCTCCGCGATCTCATCCACTAAAGGGGAAACCATGCGGCACGGTCCGCACCAATCCGCATAGAAATCAAGGAGCACCGTTTTATCGCTGCTTTTTACCTGTTCAAAATTTTTTTGTGTTACTGTGTATACTGACATATGCATGACTTCCTTTCTTTTTTATAATTCCATTATACTTGTACAACATTCAAATTTCTGTGATTAAATCACAAACGGATACATAAAAAGCGTATTTTCAGACTGTATACAAAGAAAAACCCCTCGGAGAACGCGTTTCCGAGGGGCTTTTCAGCCGAATTCATCATTTTAAAACCGGCGCTCAAGACAACGGCGCACGGAGCGCCGCTGATACGAGCTGTAAAATCACATGATATTTGTTTGGATACGGAGCTTTCCGTTTTCAAAAACAGCCTTTAAGCCGCCGCTTTCAACAGTGGTATAGATTGCCGCGTTCGCGTATTTTTTAAGCCTTGCGGCAACGGTTTGATGCACGCGCTTTTTTGAATTCATGATAACGGCAATATCGGGATCAAGCGTTTCTACCCAAAGCTGCGAGGACGAATACTCGTAACCGTGGTGGCCTACCTTTAAAAGGTCTACTTTACCGATCTGCTTTGAAATCTCCGCTTCGCCGCCGCATTTAATATTCATATCGCCCGCAAGCAGAGCCCGGCAGCCCCCGCATTCAACAAGGGTGACTACCGAATTTTCGTTTTCGCCCGTTTTTCTGTTTCTCTTGACCGGCGCGCCGTTAAAAAATTTTATATTGAAATCGCCCATTGTAAAGGAACAGCCGTCAAAGCTTTCGCATATGGGCACACCCTTTTTTACAAGCGCGTTTCGCATCTGCGTATAGACTTCGCTGTTGTCCCAAAAAGTGCGCTCCAAAAAATTTATGCCGCTTTTGTCATAGGGTTTTAAATACGCTTTATCAACAATGATTTTATCGTTTTCTATAACGGTGTCAAAGCCGCCTATATGGTCTGAATGCGCATGCGTGCCGAGCACGAAATCAAGGCGGACGAGCCCGTCCTCCCCGGCGCAGTGTTTAAGCAGGTATTCAACCACTTCTTTTTCATAGCCGGTAAATTTCAGGTAAGGTTTATTGCGCGGATAATCCGTATCCTCCGCCGCGTCTATCATGGCAAAATGCGCACCGCTTTGAAGTATGATACAATCAGAAGCGCCCGTACTTAAAAAGTGAATACAATTCATAAAAACATATCCTTTCAAAAAAAGTATAATCCCGCTCTTGTATTTTGACAGCAGCTCCGTTCGGATTACCGTTTCAGCGGCAAAGCACAGCCCTTGCGGCAAGCTTCACTGTTCTGTATTTTCAATTTGCGGTTTCTTTTTTCTGTGGATAACAAATCTGTTTAACGGATATGTCCAAAGTGTGGGAACCAGCATAACAAACACTTTTGTAAGCAGCTCCACAAACACATTATCATAGCCGCCGTTTTTTATAAGCGTGCCGAGAAAAGCCCCGAACCAAGTATTGAAGGCTATGGTGCACACAACCATAACCGCGTAAATTACTGTGGAAAGCACGGGATTGGCGTCTGCCTGAAATGTGATTTTTCTGTTCATAATATAAGCGGCGGCATAGCCGATTGCAGCCGAGATCGCATAAGAATAAAGATACCCTTTATACTCTATTCCCAAGAACGAGAGCACGGGATTATCCGTTACGGGAACCGCGTTGAGCGATTTGAACACAACATACTGAAGGAAGGAGAACACGGCAAGCTCCAAAACAGAGGTGCTTATCCCGGTGAATGAAAATTTTATAAATTTCCATATCTCCTTATGCTTTTGTGTGAACACCATTATTTTTTGCTTCATATAAATTCTACCCTTTCTTAAAAAGCCATTACCCCTAACAGCCTTGATACAAGCCGAATATCTAAAATCTTGATTTTACCTCCGAAACGCAGCCCAATCAGCAAAAGCTGTAATTAAGTTAAAAGACCGCCGTCAAAAGGCGGTCTTTTTGGAATTCTACATCATAAAATTCATTTGCTCAAAAGTTCTTTTGCTGTTTTAACAATATTTTCAGCAGACAAGCCGAACTGCTTGAGCAGATCCTTTGCGGGCCCGCTGTGACCGAACTCATCATTGACCCCGATTCGTTTTACCTGAACGGGGCATTCCTCGCTGAGCGCGGCGCACACAGCCTCGCCGAGACCGCCGATCACATTATGCTCCTCTACCGTTATAACCTTTCCTGTCTTTTTTGCGGATGCCGTGACAAGCTCTTTATCCAGCGGCTTGATGGTGGAAATATTGATGATCTCCGCATCTATACCGCAAAGCTCCAGCGCCTTGCCCGCCTCAATCGCTTCCGCCACCATAAGACCGTTTGCGATAATCGTTATATCCGTGCCTTCCCTGATAAGCTCGCCCTTGCCTATCTCAAACTTATAATCATCGCCGTGGAAAACCGGAACGGCAAGCCTGCCGAACCTGAGATATACGGGGCCGTTGTAATCATACGCCGCCTTTACAGCCTGCCTTGCTTCAACATCGTCCGCCGGGCAGATCACAACCATACCGGGAATGGAGCGCATAAGCGCAAAATCCTCGCAGCACTGGTGCGACGCGCCGTCCTCACCAACGGAGATACCGGCGTGCGTTGCGCCGATTTTGACATTGAGGCGCGGATAGCCTATTGAATTTCTGATTTGTTCAAACGCCCTGCCCGCCGCGAACATCGCAAAGCTTGAGGCAAACGGAACAAAGCCCATTGTGCTGAGCCCTGCCGCTACGCTCATCATATTGGATTCCGCGATACCGCAGTTGATATGGCGCTGCGGATACGCCTTTTGAAATATTGCCGTTTTTGTTGCCGCGGAAAGGTCCGCGTCAAGCACAACCAATTTATCCGCTCCGCTTTCCGCAAGTTCCTTGAGCGCGTTGCCGTAGCTTTCGCGGGTTGCGATACTTTTAACATCTGCCATAATCACGCCTCCAATTCGGCGAGCTTTTCGCCGAGTTCTTTAACGGCTGTTTCGTATTGCTGAAGATCCGGCGCCTTGCCGTGCCAATCAACAGCGTTTTCCATATACGAAACGCCCTTGCCCTTAACCGTTTTCATCACGATTGCAAAGGGCTTTTCTGACTTGTCAAACAAGTCAAATGCCTGTTCAAGCTCATCAAAATTATTGCCGTTTATGACAACACAGTCAAAGCCGAAGGCGCGCATTTTTTCGTCTATAGGCTCTGCGCTCATAACATCCTTGCAGGCGCCGTCTATCTGAAGGCCGTTGACATCTATGATGACGCAGAGATTATCAAGCTGATACTGAGCGGCGAACATCAAAGCCTCCCATACCTGACCTTCTTCTATTTCGCCGTCGCCCAAAAGCGTATAGATCTTAACATCGCTGCCAAGCATTTTCGCGCCTTTTGCCATTCCGCAAGCCGCGCTCACGCCCTGACCCAGAGAGCCCGTGCTCATATCCACGCCGGGAACGGTATTCATATTGGGGTGGCCCTGAAGGTAAGAATCTATGTGGCGGAGCGTTTTAAGATCCTCTACCGGGAAAAAGCCCTTATACGCAAGCGCGCTGTAAAGCGCGGGCGCCGCGTGACCTTTTGAGAGAACAAATCTGTCCCTCTCCGGCGACTTCGGGTCTTTTACATCATATCTCATCTGTTTTCCGTAAAGATAGGCAAGCACATCGGCAGACGAAAGACTTCCGCCCGGGTGCCCTGCCTTGGCATTGTAGGTGCTCTCGATAATGCCGAGCCTTATCTGCGCGGCATAGATCTCAAGCTCTTTTTTGAGTTCACTGTTCATTGCTTGCTCCTTTAGTATTAATTGACCTGCTCATAGAAGCAGTTTATAACGACTTCCAAAACGGAATCCTCGTCAAGGTAGTATTCCGCAAAAACATCTTCCGTAGCGCTTTCCGACGCCTGCATTTCGCCCTCAAGCGTATATTGCGTATAGCCGGTTATGCCGTGGGAAAGGATAACGGAGGCAAGGTAAGTTACCTCGCTGAGCGTAATGTTTGTCTGGCTGTATTCGGACGCGGTATTATAAAGCTCTGAGATCACGGAAAAATCGCTTGTAACAGCCTGCCTGAGCTGTTCTACATACGCTTCTATATACTGCGTTTGGCGCTGCGTTCTGTTCAGCGAAGCGTCCAATGAATCCATATCCCTCCGGCGCACATAGGTTTCGGCGAAATCACCGAGAATCGTTACGGTATCGCCTTCGTATACGCCCTCGTCAGGGAAATCGTAAAGCGAGGTCAGCGTTACGCCGCCCACGGCGTCGTTGAGCGGAGCGATGCCGCTCAAATCAAGCGCAAAATACTTTTCAATCGGCACATTGGCAAGGATACGGCTGATTGCGGTTGTAACATTTTCGCAGGAGGACGAGCCGCCGTCGCCGTAAGCGTAGGCAAGGCAGAGCTGCATATTCTGCGTTCCCGCATATGTGCCGCTGACGGTATAAAGGTTAATATCCACCATTGTGTCACGGGGGATTGTGATGATGCTTATCTCCCCCGTATTGGTATCTATAACGCCCACGATAACGGCGTCCGCCTGACCGGCGTTGCCTATAACGGTGCCATCGCTGTCCGCTATGCTTTCACGGTCCACGCCTATAAAGGCAACAGCCACCTTATTGCTGTCATAAATATATGTATGGCCGTTGTAGATTATGGTTTCGTCATATCCGGTGCCGGCGGATTCAACAACAAGGGAATCATGCCCCTTTTCTCTTAAATAAAGATATGTGCCGCCGATAATGGCAACCGCCGCAAAGATGATTGCAAGGATAACAATTAATATCCTCACGATAAGGGGGCGCTTTTTCTTTTTGCGGTGCTTTTTACCCGAGTGGCGGTGATGGTGGTGTGAGCTGTGTGAACCGCTGCTGTGGTGATGGTGGTGATGATGTATGGCATGATATTCCTGCTCTGTAAAAAGCATATCGCCGTCACTCTGCGATACGGCAGGCGCCTTTTCACCTTCTTTTATATCGGGGCTGTCGCCGGCAAAAAGAATATCCTCGTTTGTTGAATCTAAATTGGGATCAATTTGTTTCTTCATCGTTTACTAACACTCCGCAGACAAGATACCTGTTATTTTCCTGGTTGGTAATACAGGTTGAAAGCACAACGATCTTGCTGTTTTCATCAATTTCCGTATCAAGATCTGTTCTGACATTTTTAAGCGTGGAATTCGGATTTGTTACCGTTTCCTGAAATTCCGCAAGATCCTCCGCAACAGAAAAATCAAAGGAATTCATAATATGCCTGTCATCATACTTAAAGGCGGATATGACCTGATAAGTAAGCTTCCTGCCGGGCAAATAGATATAAAAATATTCGTGGGATTCAAAGAAATCCTCATCTTCAAAATAATGAAGCGTGGTAAACATTGTATCCCCGTAGCCGTTATGGCCGTAAATGAGCGTTACGGGATCGGAAAAATCCGTGCTGTTCACACTCTCTGTATATATAGCGCCGCTTGCAAGCCACGATTGGTCATAGGCGCTGTGCTTCAAATAAAACTCATCATCGCTTGCGCTTTGAACGATGGGATAATCAACCTCTGTATCCTCTATTTTTATCCAGGCGTAGATTTCATCGTTTTGCTCCTGAAGGGAATCAAAATCCACGGGATTATCGGCAAGGGAATCCGTTTCATCAGCCGTATCCGGAGTGGTTACAATCTCCGATTCCTTTTGCGCCATAGTGTAGTTATATATATAGAAGCCTATATAAACGCACGCGCAGACAAAAATAACAATTGCAAGGATTAAAAGTATAATCCGGCCTGCGTTCTTTTTTTTCTTTGCATGATCACTATGCTTATCTTCTGTATTTTCTTTTTTTATATTATCGTTATTCTTTTCTTCCATTAAATCACCGCAATACAAACAAAACAGTAAAAAGCAACAGTTTATTTCAAGGTAATAACTAAATTAAAAAAACCTGCTCGCTTGCGAACAGGCTTTCTTATGATTCAAATAATATTATTCAGCGTCCTTTTTCTTTGAAAGAGCAAGAATTGCAGCACCTGCACACGCTGCGCAAACCGTTGCCGCCGCTATTGAAACGCCGGTTTCGGGAGAAGTATCGGAAGAGGTAGTTTCCTCTTCTGAAACAATTTCAACTCCCTCAGGGCTGTTAACAGTTTCAGCCATAGCGGGCACAGCAAACGCGGCACAAACAGAAAATGCAGCGATCATGCAAATCAGAACGGATATAATTTTTTTCATAACCAACACCTCAAATTTTTAAACTAAAATATTATACAATCGCATTATATCACTTTATATTTAGTTTGTAAAGGGTTTTCAGAAAAAATATTTTACAAATTTATTACAATCGTATGTCAACCGGCTTATGTCAGCTGGGATTTTCCGGTGCAAAGCTCATAATATCTGCCCTTGTTTGCAAGGAGCTCCTCATGATCTCCGCGCTCTATTATGACGCCGTGCTCCAGCACCATGATGGCGTTTGAATTTCTTACGGTTGAAAGGCGGTGCGCTATGACGAACACTGTTCTGCCCGCCATAAGCCTATCCATACCGTGCTCTATATGGAGCTCCGTTCTTGTATCTACGGAGGAGGTCGCCTCGTCGAGTATCAGAACGGTCGGCTTTGCAACCGCCGCCCTTGCGATGGCAAGAAGCTGGCGCTGCCCCTGCGACAGGTTATCGCCGTCGCCGGAGATGACCGTATCATAGCCGTTCGGAAGCCTTCTTATAAACGAATGCGCGGAGGCAAGCTTAGCGGCGGCTATACATTCCTCGTCCGTAGCGTCCAGCCTGCCGTAGCGGATATTCTCCATTACCGTGCCGGTAAACATATGCGTATCCTGAAGCACGATGGAAAGCGTTTTTCTGAGATCGGCTTTTTTTATCCGCTTTATATCTATGCCGTCATAGGTTATAGAGCCGTCCTGAATATCGTAAAAGCGGTTTATGAGATTCGTTATTGTTGTTTTTCCCGCTCCCGTAGAGCCTACAAAGGCGATTTTCTGACCCTGGTTGGCATAGAGCGAAATATTTTTCAGCACGGGCTTTTCCGGCACATAAGAGAAATTGACATCCTTGAACACAACATCGCCCTCAACCGGAACAAGCTTTCCGCCGTCGTTCCAGAAAAGCTTCTTTTCGCCGTTTTCGGCGCGTTCCTCAAGGGTGACGCTGCCCTCGTCGACCTCCGGCTCCATATCCATGATCTCAAACACGCGTTCCGCACCCGCAAGCGCGGAAAAAATGGTGTTCATTTGGTTGGTAATCTGGTTTATCGGCTGCGTAAACTGCTTTGAATAGCTTAAAAATGTGAAATATGTGCCTATATCAATACTGCTCATCAGCACAAGCAGACCGCCCGTCAGCGCGATCGTCGCGTAGCTCGCGTTATTTATGCCCGTGGAGCACGGCCCCATAACGCCGGCGTAAAAGTTCGCGTTCGTAGCGGCTTTTCTGAATTTCTCATTGCACTGCAAAAATTCGTTGTTTACCGTTTCTTCATGGTTAAAGACCTTGACGACCTTCATGCCTTCAACGGTTTCCTCAATATTTCCGTTCATAACGCCGAGCTCTTTTTGCTGCGCGCGGAAATATTTTCTTGACTGATTTCCAATCTTTCTCACCGTAAGCAGCATTACAACAAGGAATACAACGGCAATGGCAAAAAGCGGCGGGCTCAGAACGATCATCATAACAATGATGCCGACAAATGTGAACGCCGAGGAAATCAACTGCACCATGGACTGCTCCAGCATCATCTGAACATTATCAATATCGTTTGTGAAGCGGCTCATAATCTCGCCGTGCGTTTTGCTGTCAAAATACCGGAGCGGGAGCGACTGCATATGGTTGAACAATTCTTTTCTTATAAGATTCGTCGTCTTATAAGCGATCGTGACCATTACCCTGCTCTGGAGGAACGAAAACAGCGCCGTGCCGCAGTAGAGTGCGCTTACGATGATAAGATTTTTGACAAGGAGCTGTATGCCCTCACTCAAAAATGTGCCCGCCTCAATCGTGGATTCAATGTCATTCAGAATCGGGCGGAGCCAGTATGATGCGCCCAACTGGCAGACCGTGTTGAGAATGAGCGAAATAAAAACGATGATAAGGAACAGCTTATTTCTGCCCATGTATTGGAGTATTCTGCCAAAAGTCTTTTTGGCGTCCTTCGGCTTTGCAAAGCCGTGTTTATTATCATGCATTGGACCCGGTCCCGGCATTATTCGCTCACCCCTTTCTGCTGTGTATGGTAAATCTCCTGATAGATCTCGTTGGTTTCAAGCAAATCGGCATGGGCTCCGATACCCTTTATCTCTCCGTCGTCAAGCACGATGATTTTATCCGCGTCCTGAACGGAGGAAACGCGCTGCGCGATAATAAAGACGGTGGTGTCCTTGAACGCATTATAAAAGCTTGTTCTGATTTTTGCCTCCGTTGCCGTATCAACGGCGGAGGTTGAGTCGTCCAGAATCAAGATCTTCGGCTGCTTTATCATAGCCCTTGCGATACAGAGGCGCTGCTTCTGACCGCCGGAAAGATTTAAGCCGCCCTGTGAAAGGTCCGTATCATAGCCCTTTGGCTGGCGCAGCACAAAATCATGCGCCTGGGCGTAGCGGCATGCCTGCTCTATTTCCTCGTCGGAAGCGTCCTCCTTGCCCCAGCGGATATTATCCCTGATCGTACCGCTGAACAGCACATTCTTCTGGAGGACTACCCCTATCATATCTCTCAGCGCTTTAATATTGTAGTCGCGGACATCAACGCCGTCCACAAGCACCTGACCGCCCGTGACATCATACAGGCGCGGAATCAGGTTGACAAGGCTGGATTTTCCGCAGCCCGTTCCGCCGACAATGCCTATGATCTCTCCCGGCTCCGCCGTGAAGCTTATGCCGCGCAGCACATCGTCGCCCGAATCGGAGGCGTTATATTTGAAATTAACATTTCTGAATTCAACCCTGCCCTTTGCGGTTGTTTTATCCGGAATATAATTCTGCTCGCCGTCCTTGATATCCACCTCTGCATTGAGCACTTCAACCACACGGTCGCCGCACGCCTTGCCCCTGGCAAGCTGGAGCAGCATCATGGAAATCATCATCAGGTTCATGAGCACCTGGAGGACATAGGAGGCGAAAACGGAAATCTCACTCACATCCATAACGCCGCTGTTGGCGTCCACGCCGCCGCGATAGTATACGAATACCACTACGGCGTTGAGCATCAGCATCATGATGGGCATGACCGTAACGACAAGGCCGGAAGCCCTTGCGCCCTGAGAAGCGAGGTCATCGGAAACCGTTTTAAACTTATCCTTTTCGTGGTCTTCACGCACAAAGGCTTTAACAACCCTTATGCCGATCAGATTTTCCTGGACAACGCGGTTTACATTATCTATTTTCTTCTGCATTTTCTGGAACATCGGGAAGCCGAATTTGAGGATTAAAACAACCACAACAATCATAACCGGCAGAAGAACAAGCAGCATTGCGCTCATTTTGGGGTTGATGGAAGCCGCGAGAACAGCGGAAACCACAAGCAGCGCCGGGCCGCGCACAAGGATTCTGAGCGCCATCATGACCACATTTTGCAGCATGGTTATATCGTTCGTCAGCCTTGTGGTGAGCGAGGCAGTTGAAAATTCGTCTATATTTTTGAAAGAAAAGGTGCTTATCTTTTTATAGACATCGTTTCTGAGCCGAAAAGCAAAATCCTGGCTGCATATGGACGACGCTTTCATCGTGGCAAGTCCGCCCGCAAGACCGACCAGCGCGAGCGCAAACATACCGACGCCGTACAGGATAACATCCCTGCGCACCGTATCCGGCGAGGCGGCGGAATTGACCATTTCATATATTGAGCTTGCAATCGACGGGAGCGAAAGCTCACAGATAGCCTCAATGATCATTCCGAAGGCACTGACAGCCGCGAGGTGCCACAGCCCTTTCATATAAGAGGCAAGTTTTTTGAGCATAACCATTCCTCCGTAATATTATGAAATCTGCTTTTGCCCGAACTTCAGCAAAATTGTAAAGAATATTTTAACACCATAATTTACCGAAATCAAGTTTAAACAGGTTTATTTAACACTGTGTTAATATTGCTATTGTAAAAAGCGCGAATCTGTGATAAAATATGCCGTATTCCATTCGGCGCCGCTTTTTACCGGCGGCACGGCAGGACTGCGGAGGTAAAAATGGAGCTTTGCAATTACGGCGAAATCACCGCGCTTTTAAAACGGCACGGCTTTACATTTTCTAAAGCGCTGGGGCAAAATTTTATAGTGGACAAAACGGTTTGCCCGAAAATGGCGGAAAGCCTGAACGCAGACGGCTCAACAGGCGTGCTTGAGATCGGTCCCGGTATCGGCGTACTGACCAAAGAGCTTTGCGCGGCAGCCGGCAAGGTGGTTTCTATTGAGCTGGACAGGCGGCTGTTTTCCATTCTGGAGGAAACGCTTGGTGGCTGCGCGAATTTTGAGCTTGTTGAGGGGGACGCTCTGAAAACCGACCTTAACGCGCTTATTAAAGAGAAATTTGCCGAATGCAGGGAGATAAAGGTCTGCGCGAATCTGCCGTATTACATAACCTCCCCGATTATCATGAAGCTTATAGAGAGCAGGCTGCCGGTCAAAGAGATCGTAATTATGGTGCAGAAAGAGGCGGCGGAAAGACTTTCGGCGGAAATCGGCTCAAGAGCGTGCGGCGCGCTGACTGTTGCGGCGCAGTATTACGCCGAAATCGAAAAGCTTTTTGATGTGGGGCGCGGCAGCTTTATGCCGCAGCCGAAGGTGGACAGCGCAGTTATCAAGCTCACCGTGCGCAGCAAGCCGGCGGTTGCGGTACAAAACGAAGAACGCTTTTTTGAAATCGTGCGCGCCGCGTTCGCGCAGAGGCGCAAAACCGCTGTCAACAGCTTTTCCTCTGCTTTGCGCCTGCCGAAAAGCACGGTTGCAAACGCGCTTGCACAAATCGGCAAAAGCGATAAGGACAGAGCGGAAAGCTTTATCATGCAGGATTTTGCGGATTTAGCAGAGCTGCTTTGAGTATATTTAAAATATACGCTTTAAGAAACTGAGTTTTATATAAATTATTAATTTTTTCATATATAATATTGCAAGAATCTGTTTTTTAAGTTAAAATATATTTCTAAAAACATAAGAGGAGAGCATTATGGACAAAAGCAGCGAAAAACCGAATATTTCCCTTTCTTCGGGCGAATATGCGCGTTTTTTTACCAAAGACCCGCTTTTTATGTTTTTATGCCCCGTTAAAGAGAAAAGGGCAGATTTTATAGTGAAATATTTTAATTACTATATTGAAAAGTGGAACCGTGAGGGAGCCTTGATGGATACGGGCAGCAAAAGTCTTGTTGCCGCGCTTACGGATCCCAATAAATTCTCGTACAAATTCCACGGCAAAAACGGCTTTTCGCTTAAAGCGAGCCGCTTTTCATACAACATTCTGACCCATATGGAGATTGTGCAGAATATTGCTGACATTGTTGTTCCCGAGCAGATGAACAAGCGCCTGCTTACAATATACGCCGCTCCCGAAGTGGACGAACAGATCATAGATAAGCTCATTGAGCAGTGCAAGCAAAGGGCGGAAAAAGAAAATTTTGTGCTTGTTTACGAAACATTCACAAAAAGATTTATTAAAAAATTTGAGGAAAACGGCTTTGAAACGGGATATTCAAGGCAGTTCCTCAACACCCAGTTCCTGCAAACGGTAATGACCTATAATATTTGATAAAATAATATTATACAGAAAGAACACCCGGCAGAGCCTATGCTCTGCCGGGTGTTTTCAGCGTACAAAAAGGGTAATATTGTATAAAGCATTATATCCTAACACATTGACAGACCGCCGAGAAATCGATTCGGATTTCGCATTTTGCGAGCGGGTGCCGTACAGAGGTACTGCCCCCGAGTAAAAGGCGGAAAGCGCAAAAACCGCACATCTGTGCGGTTTTTAACTTTCATTAAATACAATACTTTAAAAATTTTTCACTTTCAAACTTAACAACTATTGCGCGTTCCGGACGACTTTATCGGCAGTCTGACTCGGCAGAGCATATGCTCTGCCGGGTGTAATTGTTTAACAGCAGTTAAAGCGTAACATCCGTCGCCGAAACAAACGAACCGTCCGCCTCATCGCCCACGGTAACCGTTACCGTATCTCCGGTTTCAATAAGCAAGACGCGCATGCAATCCGAAACGCTTATATAATAATAGGTTCCGCCGTCTATCTGAAGATAATAGTAGGTGTTTCCGTCATTTACCGAGGTAAGGATATCCGTAACCTCTCCGGTGACCTTATCCCCGCTCGCTGTACTGGATTCTGCCGACTGTTCATCGCCGGAACCGCTCTCCTCTGCGGTTGTACCGCTTTCGTCTTCCGCGTCTTCAACGAGGTAATCGTCCACATCTATATCATCGCCTATTATACCCTTATCCTGAAGCGCCTGGATATAATTTTCAACAGCGGCGTTAAGGGCGTTCGCGTCGCTCTTCATTTCGTCAACAATACCGGTGCCCACAATCGTCTTATCCGCAAGGTTGACAAGCGCGTAGCCCTTAACCGTATTGCTGGAGCCGTAAAGGCTCATAAAGTATGTGGGCTGCCCCTCTATATCAAGCAGAATCGGGAAGGTTGCCGTGTACTGATAATTTTGTACTGCGTCCTCCGCGGAATCCTGCGCCGCCGTTTCTATCGCGCCGCCGTTTTCATAATACCGCGTTTCCTTCGTTCGCTGGTTCACAAGAATGAAGCCGAAATTAGACGAGTCTGTTTCCGAAGAAGTGATGCCCGTATAGACCCAGACATCATCGTCCATAGCGATATAGCCGTAGCCCTCCGACGCAAGGCTTACATCATTTTGGAAAATGATGGAATTCCAGAAGCCGTTTTGATATTTTCCGTAATAATCGTACTGCTCAATAATGAGGCTTTCCGAATAAACGACATCGATCCATTCAAGCGATTCGTCCGAACGCACCTGCTCAATGTCATAATATACGCTTTCGCCGTTAAGCGCATCCGTAACAATAACGCCCTTTACATCCGTTCCGCCGAAAAGACCTATGGTTTTATCAAGTACCGGCGTGATCCAATAGGGATGGCCGTCATCATCTATTTCAAAATTCGGCGTATCAAGGAGCTCCGTAGGATACTGGAAGCGAATGTGCCTTATCAGCTTTTCATTAAACAGCTCCGTGGGGCTGTACTGGATACAGGAGCCGAACTGCTCCACACAGTTTACAACCGTTACCTGCTGGGTAACAAGGTCTATAATCATATAAGCGGGAATACCCTCGTCCGTATTATTGAACCACTTGAACACATCGGCATATTCCAGATACGCGACCCTGACCGGGGTATTGTTATAATTGATCATTGTTGTGGTATCGGAAACAACATACTGGCTCTTATATTCCGAAAGGGAACCGAGCTGCTGGTCGGCAAGCGTAAGCGCGCGCGATTCGTCAATACGGGGCACATTTTCTATGCTGATTTCCTCAAAATCAGTTGAAAAATCGCTTGTTTCCACAGTCATGAGCTCGCTGTAGGACGAGGCTCTGAAAACGGCAATACCGCACAGCCAGCCCACAGCCATAACGGCG
Organism: uncultured Bacteroides sp.; assembly: GCA_964405895.1. Lineage (GTDB taxonomy): Bacteria > Bacillota > Clostridia > Oscillospirales > Acutalibacteraceae > Eubacterium_R. The sequence continues at coordinate 56,353 of CAYOPQ010000002.1, forward strand.
ACGATTACCACGGCAATGATTGCCGGTATCTTTGATTTTTTCCTGATATATTCGCGGCTCTCGATCTTTTTATTTGCCTTGCACAACAGCGCAAGAAAGACCATAAACAGCGCCATAACGATAATCAGAAAGATATACAGGTTCGGGTCCTTGAAATTCAGCGCGGGGAGCATCATATAATAAAGCACCGCGCCGGAAACGATTGTGAGCAGAGCCGATAAAAGAAGCTTGACCACGATATTATCCGGTGTTAAAACAACATCTACCTCTTTATTTTGAGGCCATTTGAACTTTGATTTAAAGTCATTGAGCACTTCATCAGCGTCATAATCCATATTAGGCAATTGTTCGCTCATATTTATTCTCCTATTCATAAAGATAAACCGTATAAAAGCGGTATTTAAATCATACCATAACGGCGGTTATTATTCAATATTTAATAATATTAAATTTTCGGTCAATGCTCTGCGGCGTCAGCACGGTATGAATTCTGTAAAAATAAAACATCAAATATATAAAGGCTGCTCCGGATTTTCCGAAAGCAGCCTTAATGATTGAATTAAATATTTCTGCCTTTACAATAGGTGCTAACAATTATGCCGCAATTAAGCTCTTGTGAGGCTCCTTGTTTTCAAAAGATATTCATCTGACGCCGGGAAATGCATATCATAGGTAATTTCCAGCGACGCGCTCTTATCCGTAATAACACTGACGCTTGCGTGAACAACAGAAACAGAAACAATCATATGATAATCCGCCTCAATGATCGTGTTTGTTGAAGTGTCTATCGTGATGGTGCCGGTGCCGCCTTCATAGGTGACAATGCAGTTTTCCTCTGTTGTGCCTTCAGCCCAAGAAAGTATAGACATGGAATCAACCGTTTCGCCGATATCGCCTACCGACTGGAAGAAACGGCCCTGTGAATCCTCCCCCTTTGCTGACATACTGGCCGGTTTCGGCTGGATTACTATGGTTATTGTGCCGTCTCCGTTATCCGTAACATTGCAGGCTTCACAGTCATCCGCAGTGAAGTAGGAGGTTGTGAAATCATACTCGCCGGGGTCAGTCTCGCTCTGATTGGAATTATCAAGAAGCGGGTTCCTGTTGTTGCACGGCGGAAGTCCGTATACATTTGCTGAATACAGGCTGCTCACAATCGTCGGGACCAAGGCGTTTATAACTGAATTTTCAGAGCCTTCAACAAGTACCGTTCCGACGGTAAGCTCCTCTTCTCCCAAAAGAGAATAGAATACAACCGTATTGCCGTCTGCATCTATATAGTTGGCGGTTTGAGATTTTGTATTGTTATAACATTCAACATAATAGTTGACAACATCTTCTTCTGTTTCAAAGTCAATGCCGCCGTATGTACCTGCAACGAACGCCTCGATCGAGCTGTCGCTCGATGAATCATCTGTTTCTTCATCTGTTTGATCCCAAGTGCCGTCCTGAACCTCTTTGATTGCTGTGATCGCCGAATTTGCAATATAATTGAGTTTTTCGCAGCCGGTAAGGACAAACACAAACGCAACAACAA
>CAYOPQ010000003.1:0-52012 GCA_964405895.1 uncultured Bacteroides sp.
TGCAATTGCGGGCAGGGGATATTCTTTTTTTGCTTTTTGATATCCCAAGCGGAATTTTTATATTCCGAAATACAGCGCTGAACAGGGCGGGCAGTTACCCGCCCTGTTTTGTTTTTACTGTTTCTGTCCTGCTGTTATAACGCAAAGCGGCGGACAGCCGCGGCGCCTTGCATTATTGCGCGCGATTAGCAGTCATTGTCCCACGGCCACGGGTCTTTCAGCCATTCGTCGCTGTTGTTCTCGCCGAGCGTGATGGGGCCGTATTTTTCCTCAAATTCCTTTTTGAGCGCGTTGAATTCCGCGGTGTATTTTTCATAAAGACTGTTTGCTTCCGGGCAGTTGTCATGCGTATCAAGGTAAACGCGCATTTCCCACATGGCAAACTGTGCCGCGGAAAGCTTTAACAGCATTTTTTCTCTGTTCATTTTAATACTCCTTTCCCTATAAACGGTTTGTCAAGCTCCGGAAATACCGTGCCCGCGTTAAGACCTTCCATTGTATCGCTGTAAAGCACGGGCTCCTGCTGAAAAGGCACATACGCCATAGCAACCGTGGCGTCGTCCGGAAGCGGAGCGGGAATATCGCCCTTCGCCTTTTTCAGGAAAGACGGGTTAAATGTTTCTTCGTATTTATACATAACGGATCTCCTTTGTATTTTCCGCCGAGAAGAATTTTCAAAGCGGTTTTTTCAAAGTGAAAGCAACATAATTTCACCTCAGTACATAATATGCCGCTTAGCTAAAAAAGTTTTCCGGCATATAATGAAACGAAGATGTTTAAAACAGGAAATTCAAGGCAAAACTATTAACGGAATAAAAAATAAAATAAAGGTGATAATTATGAATGTAAAACGCGGCGATATTTTTTATGCCGATCTAAGCCCCGTAGTGGGCTCTGAGCAGGGCGGTATAAGGCCCGTGCTCATCGTTCAGAATGATGTGGGGAACAGATTTTCACCAACTGTTATAGCGGCAGCCATAACCAGCCAGAAGGACAAATCCAATCTTCCTACGCATATTGAGGTGGACGCCGGTCACTGCGGCCTTGCGAAGGACAGCATTGTGCTCCTTGAACAGGTGCGCACAATAGATAAGCGCCGGCTCAGGGAAAAGATGGGCGCTCTTGATGTGGGTGAAATGGGCAAGGTGAATGAAGCGCTCTCCGTTTCGTTCGGTCTATGATATACAGCGCGCGGAACAGCGTGCGTGCGGCTTATCGACAGCCGCGGGCGGCTCCTTCGGGAGCCGCTTTTCATTTTTTGTTGCAATATACCGCCCGAAATGTTAAAATAGCATTAACGCATAAAATTTTAAGGACGGTTATGGTATGCAAAGAATAGCGGAATTTGAAAAAGTAAGCTTTCAGCAGTTTGAGGCTGATTTCAAAAAGAATTTTGCGGACTGTGAAAATATAAGGGCGGTCTATGATTCCGTTAAGCTGCCGCAGAGGGCAACCTCCGGCTCGGCGGGCTATGATTTTTATGCCCCCGCGGATATCACGCTTAAAAAGGGGCAAAGCGTGCTTGTGCCCACCGGCATCAGAGCCAGGATGGAAAACGGCTGGGTGCTGCAAATATTCCCGCGCTCCGGGCTCGGCTTCAAGCATAGGGTGCAGCTGGATAATACCGTGGGCATTATTGACGCGGATTATTATAATTCCTCAAACGAGGGGCATATTATGATAAAGCTGTCCTGCGACGCGCATGACGAAGGGCATTGCGTTTCGCTTGCCGCCGGAGAGGGCTTTGCGCAGGGGATTTTTATTCAGTTCGGCATTACGGTCGGCGATTCTGCGGACGGAATCAGGGACGGCGGCTTCGGCTCCACAACAAAAGCCTGACGCAATTTGCCTGCAAAAACAGCCGTTTTCAGCCATTCATGTCACAATAATATAATTTACGCCGCTTTTTTATACATTATTCGCTAAAATGCTTGACATTTTAATTTGTTTTGATTATAATTTTTGCGGATATTCAAAAAATATTCAAAATTTGCTAATACCCCGGACATCAGGTCGGAGGGAGGGAATTTGGTTGAGCCAGGTCAGAATTAAGGAAAATGAATCTCTTGACAGCGCTATCCGCCGTTTTAAAAGGCAGACTTCTCGTGACGGCATTATTCAGGAAGTTCGTAAAAGAGAGCATTACGAAAAGCCTTCCGTCGCTCGTAAAAAGAAGAGCGAAGCCGCTCGTAAAAGAAAGTACAGATAATTTACATAAAAGTAAGAAAGGGGAACGCGCTTTTCGTTCCCCTTGATTTTCTTTAATTAAGAATTTAAGCATTTTCCCATGCTTTTAAAATTACTGTGGTGATGAATGATGAAAAAAATACTTGTTTTAAACGGCCCCAATCTCAATATGACCGGGATCAGAAAAAAAGATGTGTACGGCAGCGAAACGCTCAAGGCAATCAATGAGGAGCTGAAGCTCTACGGCAAAGTGCGCGGCGCAAAAATAAGCTTTTTTCAGTCCAACCACGAAGGCGATATCATTGATATGATTCAGCAGAGCAGGGAGGCGTATGACGGCGTTGTCATAAACGCGGGTGCCTTTACGCATTATTCCTATGCGATAAGGGACGCTATAGAAGCCGTAAACGATTTTCTGCCCTTTGTTGAGGTCCATATGAGCGATATACACAACAGGGAGGATTTCAGAAAAATTTCCGTTATCACGCCGGTCTGTAAAAAACAGATATGCGGCTACGGGAAGGACAGCTATAAAATGGGTATTGATTTATTACTGGAAATATTATAAAATAAAATTGTATTAATGATAAAGAATTATATATTTGGAGGTAGATGTTATGGTATCTGCAGGCGATTTCAGAAACGGTGTAACTTTTGAGATGGAGGGTCAGGTCTATCAGATCGTTGAATTCCAGCATGTTAAGCCGGGTAAGGGAGCCGCTTTTGTAAGAGCAAAGATAAAAAATGTGATTCAGGGCTCCGTGGTTGAAAGAACCTTCAACCCGTCGGAAAAATATCCCACGGCATATATAGAAAGAAAAGATATGGTTTATTCCTACAATGATGACGGAATTTATTACTTCATGGACCAGGAAACATTTGATATGGTTCCCGTTGCGCAGGAGGACCTGAGCGACAATTTCAAATTCGTTAAGGAAAACGATATCTGCCGTGTTCTTTCTTATAAAGGCAAGGTATTCGGCGTTGAGCCGCCCACCTTTGTTACGCTTGAGGTTACAAAAACAGATCCCGGCTTCAAGGGCAATACGGCTACCAATACATTAAAGCCCGCAACGCTTGAAACCGGTGCGGAAATCAGAGTGCCGCTGTTTATAAACGAGGGCGATAAGATTCGTGTGGATACCAGAACCTGCGAATATATGGAACGCGCTTGATCTTTAAGGGAGGAATAATGTATGAATACCGCTGAAAGCTTAGGTTATCTCAAAGGTCTGCTTGACGGGCTTGATTTTGATGCGGATAAAAAAGATACCAAAATGTTCAAGGCAATTGTTGAAGTGCTTGAAAATATCATTGAGGATATTGATGACGTCAATGAAGATTTAGAGCTTATTGCCGAGCAGGTGGATGGTATTGACGATGATCTTGCCGAGGTAGAGGAATACCTTGCGGATTGTGATGATGATTGCTGCTGCGATGAATGTGCAGCCGATGATTACGCTGTTACCTGCCCCGCGTGCGGAGAAGAGTTTACGGTTGACGAGGATACCGTTATGGAGGGCAGCATTGAATGTCCTGCCTGCGGAGAGCTTCTTGAATTTGAGATTGAAGAGGATTCCGAAGAAGCCGTTGAGCCTCAGGAGTGATTTTATCATATGCTGTTTGGGCGCCCTTTTTCAGGGCGCCTTTTTTGTTTGCTTCGTTTGGGCGGCTCACCTTATGCTTTACCGAAGCTCCGTGTATTTTTTACAAATTATACCGTGAGATAAAAGCATAAGCAGCCCCGCACAAAGCTTTTCACCCTGCGCGGGGCTGCTTCGGTCATGATAAAAGACCTGCCGCCTTTTATCCCAGCGCGTCTTCTGCGGCGTCGCCCAGGTCGTCCGCCGCTTCTCCTGCGCCGTCCGCAGCGTCGTCAACTGCGTCGCCCACATCGGAAGCCGCCTCGCTCGCGTTTTCCTCAGCGTCCGTAAGCGCTTCCTCAGCCATATCTGTGGTTGTCTCCTCAGTCGCTGTGGTCGTCGTAGTTGTTGTTGTCGTTGAGTCGCTGTCAGAATCTCCCGAGCAGCCTGCAAATATACATGCGGCCAGAATGATTGCTGCCATAGCTGCAATTATGCCTTTTTTCATAAAAATGCATCCTTTCGTAAATAAATAATATATATTAATCGGTTTTACCGTTGTGGCTATTTTGTAAGCGTACCGTTATCTGAATACATCAGCAGCAGGATTTCCTCCTCTTCACCCGTTTCGGAATCCGTGTAAATCAGAACCTCCTGCCCCGTGCTTTTGTTCCTGCAAAGGTATTCGTAGCAGAATACTTCCACACCGCTGCTTTTCGGTATCAGGCATTTGGAAACGGATAGGATTTCAACATTGTCGCTGAATTGAATTTCATCCGCGTCTGCGGAAAATGCAGCCACATCTCTTTCGGTATGGTTCACAAGGTATCCGTCCGCCTCAAGGGAAAATATGCTGCCGTCGGCAAGCGAAACGCCAACCTTGATAAGATCGGAATAATATATAATATTGTCTTTGCTGTAGGCAAAATTGATGGTGCAGACATTGTTGTAAACCGTATAGTAAGATTCCACCATGTCGCTGTAGCCGATTTCACTCAGATAGCTCTTTGCTATATTAATCGCGTTTTCCTCTGTTATAGACTGTTCGGACGGCGTTCCCTCATTCAATATATAGGAGATATAGCCGCCGCTTTTTGTTACGGCTATCGTGTACAGCTTATAAGAGAAAACATATGCCGGCAGCGTGCCGCTCTCTTCGGTCTTGTACACTACGCCGCCCTCTTCAACGCCCAGCGCCTGCGCCGCGATTTCACGGCACTCCTCCTGGTCTTTCGTTTCGGCGTTGTTTATCAGCTCGCTCTCCTTATTGAGCACTGCGTCGGCGAAAGGTCCGTCATACAGCAGGGTGGGGTAGTCCTCAAAGGTTTCCTCCGCGCTTGAGAAATCTACTGAAAGTGAAGATACCTTTAAATCGCTGTCGTCCAGCGTGATCTCATTGTCGGTAATGCTGCCGCCCGCGTTGCACCGGCTTACCATTGTGTCCGCGAAATCGGAATATTCCTCGGCATATGTCAGCAGCTGCGCAAGGTTGTCATACTCCTCCTGCGTGATTTCGTCCTTTGTGGAAAGATAGCGGGCGTAATCGCCGGCTTGGCTCAGGAATTTATATGCGCCCGTAAGGTTCAGCTGACTGATGGGCAGCGCGGACAGCGCGTTTTTTGCCGTGCAGCATTCGGTATATAAATCGCTGGATATCTGGTTCATCATTTCGCTTGAGGTCACATACTGGCACTTTGAAAGATTGGTTTCTATGGAATCCAGACATTCGGAAAGCTGCATCAGATTTCGCTGGTAGGACGCTTCAAGGCGCGCTTTGTAATTGCTGCTGTTGATGTTTCCGATAATGGCAAAAGCGGCAAGCGCCGCTACGGCGCAAAATGCAAAAGAGCATATTCTGATTATGTTTCTTCTTTTCATTTGACCATTCCTTTCAGCTGGCTGAAAATATTCCCTAAACGGATTTTGCCCTAAAAATCCGAAAACATACAAAAAAGTCTTTTATTGCTCATGTTTTTTTGCTATAATAAGATGATTATTTATCAATAACGCTGTTGTTTAGAAAAGGCGGTGAATTTTATGAGCCTCATAAACGGCAAAAAAAGAATCGTTGTTAAAATAGGCACTTCAACGCTTACGCACGATACGGGCAAGGCGAATATCGCGCTAATAGCGAAGCTTGCCTCCGTGGTCTCAGACCTTAAAAATGAAGGCCACCAGCTTGTGCTCGTATCCTCAGGCGCCATATCGGTAGGCCTGGGCAGACTGCGCCTTGCCGAAAAGCCAAAGGACATCCAGTGCCTTCAGGCAGCCGCGGCGGTCGGCCAAAGCGAGCTTATGTTTTTGTATGACAGGCTGTTTTCCGAATATGATGTGGTTGTGAGCCAGCTTCTGATAACATTTGACGAGCTTGAAAACGAGGAGAGCAGGGCGCACCTGATCAATACCTTTAATCAGCTTCTTGAATATGACTGCCTTCCGATTGTCAATGAAAATGATTCGGTTTCGGTGGAAGAGCTTGTAAGCGGGGATAACGACTGCCTTTCCGCCGAGGTCGCAAAAATTACAAACGCCGATCTGCTCATTATTTTAACCGATACAGACGGGCTTTATGACGGCGATCCCGCAAAAAATAAAAACGCAAGGCTGATAAGCGTTGTGGATACAATAGATGATCGTATAAAATCGTTGACCGGCTCCGCGGGAAAACGGGGAACAGGCGGCTTTATAACAAAGATCAACGCAGCCGAAATCGCGGTTTCGTCCGGAATACCGGTTTGCATAATTAACGGTAACAAGCCAACAAATATTTATAAGGCCGTAAAAGGCGAAAGTGTCGGCACTTATTTTAAGGCGGTGAAGAAATGAGGGAAATAGGCGCTAAAGCCGTTGCTGCCAAGGATTTCCTTGCAACAATAACAACGCAGCAAAAAAACAGGGCTCTTGCCGCGATAGCCGCGCGGCTCAGGGAAAACAGTAAAACCATAATCGCCGCGAACCAAAAGGACCTTGCGCGCGGCAGGGAAAACGGTCTTTCCGCCGGAATGCTGGACAGGCTTATGCTCAATGAAGAAAGAATAAACGGCATTGCCGAGGCGGTTGAAAATGTAGCGGCTCTGCCCGACCCCTGCGGCAGACTGCTTGAGGAAATCAAAAGACCCAACGGGCTTGACATCAAGAAAGTATCGGTTCCCATCGGCGTTATCGGAATCATATACGAATCAAGGCCCAATGTGACGGCGGACGCCGCTGTGCTGTGCCTAAAGAGTTCAAACGCGGTCATACTGCGCGGCGGGAAAGAGGCAATAGATTCCAATATAGCAATCGTTGCCGCAATGCGTGCCGCGCTTGACGAATGCGGCTTTGACAGGAATTGTATACAGCTTGTAACGGATACCTCAAGGGACTCCGCAAATCAAATGATGAAGATGAACGGCGTGATCGATTGCCTTATTCCGCGCGGCGGCAAGGGGCTCATCAAAAATGTTGTTGAAAATTCAACCGTGCCCGTAATTGAAACGGGTTCGGGCAACTGCCATATTTATGTTGATGAAAGTGCGGATATAGATATGGCGGCTGATATTATCTTTAATGCCAAAACGCAGCGCATCAGCGTCTGCAACGCCTGTGAAAGCCTTGTTATCCATTCGGGCGTCATCAACAGCGCCCTGCCGGTCATTAAGGCAAGGCTTGATGAAAAGCATGTGGAGGTCCGCGGCGATGAACGGGCAATGCTTGCCGCAGACGGCGTTCTGCCGGCAAGCGAGGAGGATTTTGCCTGCGAGTACCTTGATTATAAAATCAGCATTAAGACTGTGGACAGCCTTGACGAGGCTGTAAAGCATATCAATAAGTATTCCACAAAGCACAGCGAGGCGATTATTACGCAAAACAGTGATAACGCGCGCGAATTCATGCAGCGGGTGGATTCCTCCTCCGTTTATGTGAACGCCTCCACACGGTTTACGGACGGCGGTGAATTCGGTCTCGGCGCGGAGATCGGCATCTCCACCCAAAAGCTCCACGCCCGCGGCCCGATGGGTCTGCGTGAGCTTACCACAACAAAATATCTTATCTACGGCTCAGGGCAGATAAGATAACGGCGCCGGTGCTTATATAGGAATTCATATTGCTTAAAGGAATGATTGATTCATGGATAAGTATAAAAAACTTGCCTCAAATACAATAATTTTTGCAATAGGCACTTTCTCCTCAAAGCTGCTGACGCTTGTGCTTACCTTTTTTTACACAAGAGTTATGGCAACGGGGGATTACGGCGGGGCAACGCTTATCCAAAATGCCGTAAATATTCTTGTGCCCATCGTTACGCTTGCGGTCAATTCGGCGGCTCTGCGCTTTGCGCTGGATAAGAGCAGCGATAAAAAGTGCGTATTTTCAACCGGCGTTGCAACAACGATAATCGGCTTTGCGATTTTCTGCCTGTTTGCGCCGCTGGTTACAAACATTACGATAAATGATTTCAATTTCGGCGAGTATACGATATTGCTTTATTTAATGCTGCTCGGTTCGTCCCTGCGCCAGCTGTGCCAGCAGTTCGTGCGCGGCAGCGGGCATGTTAAGCTTTATGCTGTGGACGGCGTTATCGCAACCGCCACCTCCGCCGGATTTACATTTCTTTATCTCGGCGCGTTCAACTGGGGCATTTACGGTTATATTCTTGCTATTTTTACAAGCGATATGCTCTCCGTTCTGTTCATGTTTGTCGCGGCAAAGCTGTGGCGGTTCGTGGATTTCAGACGCGGGCTCAGGAAGCATACCGTTTCGCCCATGCTCAAATACTGCATACCGCTGATCCCGACGATCATACTTTGGTGGATAATAAATGTATCGGATCAGTATATGGTAACCTATTTCAACGGCGTTTCCGTAAGCGGCATTTATACCGCCGCTTACAAAATACCTAATTTCGTTACCATCTTCGCGTCTATATTTATTGACGCGTGGCAGCTTTCCGCCGTTGACGAATATGACAGTAAAGGCAAGTCCGAGTTCTTCACAAAGGTTTTCAAAACCTACAGCGGCGCCCTGCTTGCGGTCGGCGGGCTCCTTATCACCTTCTCCAGAATTATAACGGATATTTATCTCGGTGAGGATTATTACGATTCATGGCATTATGTGCCGATACTCGTTATTGCCACAACCTTTTCCAACCTTGTTAATTTTTACGCTTCGGTATATATGGCTGAAAAAAAGAGTATGCTTTCTATGGTGACTGCCGGCACCGGCGCCGTGCTGAATGTTGTTATGAATGCCGTGCTTATTCCGATAATGGGCCCGTACGGCGCGGCGATCGCAACGGCGTCGTCATTTATAGTGGTGTTCATTATCCGCGCTTTTAATACAAGAAAATTCGTTAATATAAAAATAAATTACCTTACCTTTATACCGTCTGCGCTGCTGCTGTTCGCCGCCGCTGCGGTTATGATTTTTGAGGTCGCGGGCGAATGGGGCAGCTTTGGTATTGCCGCCGCGCTCACTGTCTTGGTGGTGCTGCTCAATATCAAATCGCTGCTTGCGATTGTACCGCTTGTGCTGCAAAGATTCTTTAAAAGGAAGAAAACTTAGTGCTGCTATTGAATAATAACAAAATTTAGTGTATAATTAACAATATCAGCTTCTTAAAAGCTGATATTGTTAATTATTTTTGGAGGTTTTATATAATGACTCAAAGCATTTCCGTCTCTAAGGCTAAGAAGCTTATCAACGATAAATTGAGCCATTTTTTCGGAGTTTCACCCGATATTGCAACAGATGAGCAGTATTATAAATCCGTGGCAATGATCATCCGTGACGACCTTGCCGGTATGGCAAGCGATTTCCGCCATGAGGCGGACGGCCAGGATTCCAAACAGGTATACTATCTCTGTATGGAATTTCTTATGGGTCGTTCCCTTAAAAACAATCTTTATAATTTGGGGCTTGTTGAAGTCTTTGAGGAGGCTTTAAAAAGCTACGGCGTAAGCCTTGATAAGCTTTACGGGCTTGAATCGGACGCGGGGCTCGGCAACGGCGGCCTCGGAAGGCTTGCGGCTTGCTATCTTGACGGGCTTGCCACAACCGGTATCCAGTCCATGGGCTATTCTATCAGATATGAGGCGGGCATATTCCGCCAGAAGCTTGTGGACGGTTGGCAGACCGAATTGCCGGATTTCTGGCTCCCCGGCGGAGATGTGTGGCTTGTGCCGAGAGAGGAAAGGGCACAGGAGGTCAAGTTTGAGGGCTGCGTGGAGGACAGCTGGGACGGCGATTATCACCATGTAGAGCTTTGTGACTGCAATACGGTCATCGCCGTGCCGTATGATATGTATGTTTCGGGCAAGGGCAGGGGTGTTGCGCGTCTGCGCCTTTGGACATCTCGTAAGCCTGCGCTTGACATGGGCCTCTTTAATGAGGGCAATTATATGAAAGCCATGGAGCAGTCCGCTATGGCGGAGGCTATTTCAAAGGTTCTGTATCCGGCGGATAATTCACCTGAGGGCAAATCCTTGAGACTTCGCCAGCAGTATTTCCTCGTTTCCGCCTCCGTTCAGGATATTATCAGGCGCCATCTTACAAAATACAACACGCTTGATAACCTGCCGGATAAGGTCGCTATCCATATTAACGATACCCATCCTACAATGGCGATTCCGGAGCTTATGCGCATCATGCTTGATGAGTGCGGCTATGGCTGGGATGACGCGTGGAATATCGTAACAAAAACCGTTGCGTACACAAACCATACCGTTATGGCGGAGGCGCTTGAGTGCTGGAGCGAAGAGCTTTACAGCCGCCTGCTTCCCAGATTGTACCAAATCACCAAGGAGATAGACAATCGTTTCCGTTCCTATATCTGGGGCGTTACGCATGACGCGGACAGGGTAGAGCGTATGGCAATCATTTCCGGCGGCGTTGTCAGAATGGCAAACCTCTGCGTTGCCGGCTCTCATTCCGTAAACGGTGTTTCGGCGCTTCATTCGCAGATACTGAAGGACACTGTTTTCCACGATTTTTATACCATTACGCCGGATAAGTTCACGAATGTCACAAACGGCATTGCGTTCAGAAGATGGATATGCCAGGCGAATGAGCCGCTGACCGAATATTTGACAAAGCTTATCGGCCCCGGTTTTATCACCAAGAGCGATGAGCTTTTAAAGCTCAAGGCTTATAAGGACGATAAAAAGGTTCTTGCGGATCTTATGGCGATCAAAAGGCAGAACAAGCTCCGCTTTGCTAAAGTGGTCAAAAAGAGAAACGGAATCGATATAGACCCGGATTCCATATTTGATGTTCAGGTAAAAAGGCTGCATGAATACAAGCGCCAGAGCCTGAATATACTCAATATCGTAGCCGAATATCTTATGCTCAGGGATAATCCGGACGCCGATTTCGTCCCCAGAACCTATATTTTTGCTTCCAAGGCTGCTCCGGGCTACCGTATGGCAAAAAAGACCATTGAGCTTATAGACGCCGTTTCAAAAGTAGTCAATCATGACGAAAGGGTAAATAAAAAGCTCAAGGTGGTGTTCATGGAGGAATACAATGTAAGCCTTGCAGAGCTGCTTATGCCCGCCGCGGATATTTCGGAGCAGATATCTCTTGCCGGAACAGAGGCTTCCGGAACGGGCAATATGAAGCTTATGCTCAACGGCGCTGTAACGCTCGGTACGCTGGACGGTGCGAATGTTGAGATCGCGCAGGCCGTAGGCAAAGAAAACATTATCCTTTTCGGCATGAAAACGCCGGAGGTGCAGCAGCTTAAGCGCGACGGCTATTACCCGATGAATTATGTAAACAACAATCCCGTTCTCAAGAGCGTAATTGATTTTATATCAGCGGGTGTGAACGGCAAGGACTTCAGCGAATTTGTAAACAGTCTTACAACCGGCGATCCTTATATGGCTATTGCGGATTTTGACGATTACCAGCATGCCCAAAGGCTCTCTGCGCAGCTTTATAAAGACAGCGAAAAATTTGCTTCAATGAGCCTTATGAATATCAGCTCGGCGGGTATCTTCAGCGCGGACAGAGCCATAACGGAATACGCTGAAAATATTTGGCACACAAAGCCCGTTAAGTTTTCGGAGCCGGTAAAAGCAAACGCCGCGAAAACCGCGCCAAAGAGCAAAGGCACGGGCAAATCTAAAAATACAAAATAAAAAGAAGATGAAAGGGCAAAGCAACAGCCTTTGCACCCTGCGGACGACTTTATCGGCAGTCTTGGGGCAAGGGCTTGTTCCTTGCCCGATATTTTAATTCATGAAACGGAGCGCGCAATGCAGCCATTTGATTCAAGAAAAACCGAATATAAATCCGCCGTGCGGGCAATAGCGGTCGATGAAAAGGTAAAGCTGCGCATTATAGTGCCGCGCGCAATGGGCTGTTCAGGCGCCCGCCTTGCCGTTTTTAAAGACGGGGAAGAAACCGTTTATTACGGTATGTTCTGGGCGGGTATGTGCGCAAATGAGCATGAGTATTGGGAGCTTCATTTTTACGCCACAACACCGGGCATCTATTTTTATCATTTTGAGCTCGATACCCCGTGGGGCGTGAATTATATAAAACATTCCGCAGAGGGGAAAGGCGATTTCGATTCGAGCGGCGGCGAGTTTATTCAGGTCGTTTATGAAAAGGATTTCACCACCCCTGATTTTCTTAAGGGCGGCGTGATATATCAGATCTTTCCGGACAGGTTTTATAACAGCGGTACGCCTAAAAAAGGCGTGCGCAAAAGCCGTGTCATGCGTAAATGGGGAGACGAGCCGTTTTGGAACGAAAGCCAAATGAACGGCGTGTGGAACAATGATTATTTCGGCGGGGATCTTAAAGGAATTCAGGAAAAGCTGCCCTATATAAAATCCTTGGGCGTAACCTGTATATATCTGAATCCGATTTTTGAGGCAAACGCCAATCACCGCTACGATACTGCGGATTATGAAAAAATAGACCCTCTTTTGGGCACGCGGCAGGATTTTGAGTCGCTTTGCAGCGCGGCTGCGGATATGGGCATATCCATTGTTTTGGACGGCGTGTTCAGCCATACCGGCTGCGATTCAAAATATTTCAATATGTATTCAAATTATAATACCGTGGGCGCGTACAACAGCCAAAAAAGCTCATATTACAGTTGGTATAAATTTGTGGATTATCCCGATGTGTATGTAAGCTGGTGGGGCATAAGCCTTTTGCCTGAGGTGCAGGAGGAAAATCCGTCTTACCGTGATTATATTTGCGGCGAAAACGGTATTCTGCGCCGCTGGCTGCGCGCGGGCGCGGCAGGGTGGCGTCTTGATGTTGCCGATGAGCTGCCGGATATATTTCTGGACGAACTGCGTACAGCCGTAAAGGCGGAAAATGAAAACGCCGTAATCATCGGAGAAGTATGGGAAAACGCGGCAACAAAGTTTTCCTACGGCAAAAGAAGGCGCTATCTTCTCGGCAGGCAGCTGGACAGCGTTATGAACTATCCGTTCGCGAACGCGGTTATTGATTTTGTCAAAGGCGGTTCAGCCCGTGCTTTTGCGGATTCGGTGATGTGTATTGTAGAAAATTATCCGCCTGCGGTGCTGCATTCGCTCATGAACCATATCGGCACGCACGATACAGAGCGCGCAATTACGGCGCTTGCGGGGCCTTCATGTGAGGGAAAGGACAGAGCTTGGCAGCATGAGCACAATGTTCTGCCGAACGGGGATTATTTCAAAGGCGTTTCCATGCTGAAAATGGCAAGCCTCTTGCAGTTTACGCTGCCGGGCGTACCGAGCATATATTACGGCGATGAGGCCGGTATGCAGGGTATGAAGGACCCGTTTAACCGCGCGTGTTTTCCGTGGGATAATATTAACCGGGAATTATACAAATGGTATAAAAGATTGGGCGAAATCAGGCACGGCTGCGCCGCGTTCAAAACCGGCGGCTTTCATATTGTTTCGGCTTCGGACAGCACTGTCGTTTACACAAGGCAGGGGGGCGGCAACTGCGTGCTTGTCGCGGTCAATGCCTCCGGCTCGCCGTCAAGCGCTTTTGTGGGCGCCGAGTGGGATAATTCTTATTCGTTTTTCGGCGGCAGGTGCGAGGGCGGCACCCTGTATCTTGAGCCGTATGAAAAGGCGGTTTTCAGCCGGGATGATTGATTTTTGCAAATAAAAATCGGCCGCGCGCAGCCATGCGCGCGGTTTTTGCGTTATTTTAGTAATTTTTATATTGAGTATTTTAAAGGAATATGCTATACTATTACGGAAATTGCAGCAAAGCGGTATGCTCCGCGGGGCTTTCTCCGCCGTGCCGCACTGCCGCTTTAAGTGAATCCAATTGTCCGAAAGGAATTTTAATTTATGTCTTACAGAACTTTTAATTGCAACGAGCTTACCCTTGAAGATTTAGGGAAAAGAGTAACGCTTGCCGGCTGGGTGGATACCATACGCGACCACGGCGGCGTTGCGTTTATCGACCTGCGTGATGAATACGGCGTTACGCAGGTGGTTGTGAACGATGATACGCTTATCTACCATTTGAAAAAGGAAAGCGTTATTTCGGTTGAAGGCGTTGTCGTTAAGCGCGACGCTGATACAATCAATAAAAAGCTTAAAACCGGCGAGCTGGAGGTAAAGGTGGATAAGCTTACCGTGCTCGGCGCATGTACGGAGAATCTGCCGTTTGAAATATCCGATTCCAAGGCTACAAGAGAGGATGTGCGCTTAACCTACCGCTTTCTTGACCTCAGAAATAAAGAGGTCCACGATAATATTGTTTTCAGAAGCAAGGTTGTGTCGTTCCTGCGCAGAAAGATGGAATCGCTCGGCTTTACAGAGATAACAACGCCCATTCTCACATGCTCTTCCCCGGAGGGTGCAAGGGACTATATCATTCCTTCCAGAAAGCATGAGGGCAAATTTTACGCGCTTCCGCAGGCGCCGCAGCAGTTCAAGCAGCTTCTTATGGCGTCCGGCTTTGACAAGTATTTCCAAATCGCTCCGTGCTTCAGGGATGAGGATGCCCGTGCGGACCGTTCGCCCGGAGAATTTTATCAGCTTGATTTTGAGATGGCGTTCGCCACGCAGGAGGATGTATTTGCCGTTGCGGAGGATGTGCTTTACGATACATTTGCAGAATTCGGCGGCGGCAAAGCGGTATCGCCTAAGCCGTTTGTAAGAATCCCGTTTAAAGAAGCCATGCTGAAATACGGAACGGATAAGCCGGATCTCAGAAACCCGCTTGAGATCGTTGACCTTACCGAATTTTTCAGCGATGTGGAGTTTAAAGCGTTTCAGGGCAGACCTGTCCGCGGCATCAATGTGCCCGGCTGCGCCAAGCAGTCAAAGGGCTGGTTTGAAAAAATGCTCAAATTCGCGCTTGAAATCGGCATGAAGGGGCTTGGCTATATTGAGGTCCTTGAGGACGGCTCTTATAAAGGGCCGATAGATAAATTCCTGCCTCCCGCAAAGAAAGAAGAGCTGCGCGCGATCTTTGATTTTAAAACGGACGATACGCTGTTTTTCATATGCGACGCTCCGAAGCGCGTAAACGAGCTTGCAGGGCAGATACGCACAGAGCTTGCCAACAGGCTCGGGCTCATAGATGACAGCAGATTTGAGCTTTGCTTTATCACCGATTTCCCGATGTATGAAAGGGATGAGGACGGCAAGCTTATCTTTACGCACAACCCGTTCTCCATGCCGCAGGGTGAAATGGACGCGCTGCTGAACGAGGACCCGCTTAATATCAAGGCATATCAGTACGATATTGTTTGCAACGGTGTGGAGCTGTCCTCCGGCGCAGTCAGGAACCACCGCCCGGATGTTATGATCAAAGCATTTGAGCTGGCGGGGTATACGGAAGATGATGTTAAAGAAAAATTCGGCGCGCTTTTCAAGGCGTTCCATTACGGCGCACCGCCCCACGCGGGTATGGCGCCGGGTGTGGACAGAATGATTATGCTGCTTAGAAACGAGGAAAACATCAGGGAAATCATCGCTTTCCCGATGAATTCCAATGCGCAGGATCTTCTGCTCGGCGCTCCGAATACGGTTACGGAAATGCAGCTGCGCGAAACGCATATCAAGCTTCGCCGCCCCGTGCCCGAAAAATAAATGCCTCGGGCGCGCGGTTGTGCGCCCGATAATACTTTTCTAAATCATAGTTTTGGAGGATTATTTATGCAGATCACTCCCGATCTTATCAAATATCTTGAGTCGCTTGCCCGCATCACGCTCACCGAAGAGGAAGAAAAAAAAGTCGGCGCGGAGCTTCAGGATATTTTAAGCTATATCGATATGCTCAATGAGCTTGATACGGATTCTGTTGAGGCAATGAGCCATTCCTTCCCGATAACCAATGTTTTCAGGGAGGACGAGGTCAGGCAGTCCATGGCGCCGGAGGAAATCACGGCAAATGCCCCGGAGAGCAGCGACGGCGCTTTCGTTGTTCCCAAAACCGTAACCGAATAGGAGGCTCTTTATGGAAATATATGATATGACGGCGCTTGAGCTCGCGCAGAAGATAAAAAATAAAGAGCTTTCCTGCGAAGACGCGGTAAATTCGGTAGCGGAAAGCATAGAGAAAAAAGACGGCGTTTACCACTGCTATACGGCGTTTGACAGGGAAGCGGCGCTCCAAAAGGCAAGGCAGGCGCAGACGCTCATTGATTCCGGCAGCGCCGTGTCGCCTCTTGCGGGCGTTCCCGTGGCAATCAAGGATAATATCTGCACAAAGGGCGAGGTAACCTCCTGCGCATCCAAAATGCTTTATAATTTTGTTCCGCCTTATGACGCAACCGTCATTAAAAAGCTCGGCGACGCGGGTATGGTTGTGTGCGGCAAGGTGAATATGGATGAATTTGCAATGGGCTCCACTACGGAAACTTCATTTTACGGCGCCACAAAGAACCCGTGGGATATCCATAAGGTGCCCGGCGGGTCGTCGGGCGGCGCCGCCGCTTCGGTAGCCGCGCGGGAAAGCATAATCGCCCTCGGCTCGGATACGGGCGGCTCTATACGCCAGCCCTGCTCGTTCTGCGGTGTAACCGGTCTTAAGCCGACATACGGCTCCGTTTCAAGATACGGTCTGATAGCCTATGCCTCTTCGCTTGACCAGATAGGCCCTATAGGCAAAACGGCTCTGGACTGCGCCGCCATGTTTTCGGTCATAAGCGGCAGAGATGAAAAAGACGCAACTTCTTCCGACCCGCACCCGTTTACGCTTGATGAAATCAAAAACACAACTGATCTCAAGGGTAAAAAAGTCGGTATCCCGTCGGATTATTTCGGGGAGGGTATTCACGATGAGGTAGCCCGGGGCGTTATGCAGGCGGCGCAGGAGCTGCGCTCGCTCGGCGCCCGGGTGGAAGAATTTGCTATGCCGATCGTAAAATACGCCATTCCCACTTATTATATCATAGCCTGCGCCGAGGCGTGCTCAAATCTTTCCCGGTTTGACGGCATTAAATACGGCTATAAATCGCCCGATGCGGATACGCTCAGAGATGTTTATTTTAAATCGCGGTCAGAGGGCTTCGGCATGGAGGTTAAAAAGCGCATCATGCTCGGCAACTTTGTGCTTTCAAGCGGCTATTTTGACGCTTATTATAATAAAGCCCTGAAGGCAAAGGGGCTTATCGTTAAGGCGTTTTCCGATGCGTTTGAAAAATATGATTTCCTGCTCGGCCCCGTTGCCCCCACAACGGCGCTTAAAATCGGAGAGGGCTTGAGCGACCCGCTGGCAATGTATCTCGGCGATATTTATACGGTCATGATCAATATTGCCGGTCTGCCGTCGCTGGCGCTGCCCTGCGGATTTGATAAGAGCGGTATGCCGATAGGCATGCAGCTCATCGGCAGACCGTTTGATGAAAAAACAGTGCTGGCGGCAGGAAACGCGTTCCAAAGCGCAACGGATTATCATACGCAGAAGCCTGCGGGTATTTAAGGAGGCGGAACCATGGAATTTTCAACTGTCTGCGGACTTGAAGTGCATACAGAGCTTGCCACAAAAACAAAAATATTCTGCTCCTGTTCAACCGAATTCGGCGGCGAGCCCAACACCCATGTGTGCGAGATATGCTCAGGTATGCCGGGCACGCTTCCGGTGCTCAATAAAAAAGTGCTTGAATTCGCAGTAAGAACCGGCCTTGCCACAAACTGCGAAATCACAATGTATAATAAATTTGACAGAAAAAATTATTTTTACCCGGATCTGCCTAAGGCTTATCAGATAAGCCAGCTTTATCTGCCGATTTGCAGAAACGGATATATTGAAATTGATGACAGTATAAACGGCGGCAAGAAAAAAGTAAGAATACATGAGATCCATATGGAGGAGGACGCCGGCAAGCTGGTGCATGACGAGTGGAACGACTGTACGCTTGTCAATTTCAACCGCTGCGGCGTACCGCTGCTTGAGATCGTTTCCGAGCCGGATATCGCCAGCGCGGACGAGGCGGTTCAGTATGTGGAAAAGCTCAGGGATATTCTTCAGTTCTGCGGTGTGTCAGATTGTAAAATGCAGGAGGGCTCGCTGCGCGCGGATGTAAATATTTCCGTTATGGAAAAGGGCTCGGATAAGCTCGGCACAAGAACGGAAATGAAAAATATCAACTCCTTCAAGGCGATCCACAATGCCATTGAAGCCGAGTCGCGCCGCCAGCAGGAGATTATAGAGGACGGCGGCAGCGTTGTTCAGGAAACCAGAAGATGGGATGATTCCAAGGGCGAATCACACGCCATGAGAAGCAAAGAGGACGCGCAGGATTATAAGTATTTTCCGGATCCGGATCTCCCGCCCGTAAGCCTTACGCAGGAATATGTAGACGGCATCCGGCGTTCGCTTCCCGAATTGCCGGACGCTAAAAAAGAGCGTTATATGAACGAGCTCGGGCTCTCCGAATACGATACTTCCATGATCTGCTCCAGCGTTTATTTTGTCCGCCTTTTTGAGCGGACGGCAGAGCTTACCGGCAATCCCAAGGACAGCGCCAACTGGATCATGGGCGAGCTTATGAAAATGCTGAACGATACGCAGACCCTGCCGGAGAATATGCGCTTCAGGCAGGATTCGCTCGGCGAAATAATCAATTTGCTCAATTCCGCCAAAATCAGCCGCGACTCTGCCAAAAAGGTGTTTAAGGCGGTGTTTGAGGAAGATGTGATCCCCGCCGATTATATCAAGGCGCATCATATGGAAGCGGTTTCTGACGAAGGCGCGATCCGCGCGGTGGTGGAAGAAGTCATAGCCGGCAATAAAAAGGCGGTTGACGAATATAAGGGCGGCAAGGCACAGTCGTTCAATTTCCTTATAGGTCAGTGTATGCGCGCTCTTAAGGGCAAGGCGCCCGCGGCAGAGGTCACAAGACTGCTTAAAGAGCTTCTCGGCTGACGGCACGCCCGCCGTGCGCTCTGCCCAAGGGCTTAAATATAGAAAAAAGCTATAACTGTTCATTCAAAATAAGTATTTGCTATAACACACCCTTTGGTGCTAAACTATTTCTGCAAAGCGATTTTGCGCAGTAGTTTTCATGAAAGGGTGTTTTTGCGTTTTGCGGCGGCGTATAAACGCATTATATGATATAGGAATAGTATAAGACGGACGCGTCTGCCGCCGTTTCGGATTTGACCGCAGACAGGCGTGTTCAAGCTCGGCTTGCGTCTCTGAAAGCCTGCAAAATGGTCTTTATTCTTTAGTATATTTGAAACAGGAGGGCATTTTCTGTGAAAACCTATGAAAATATGAAGTTTGATGAGGAGCGCGCGCTTTACGCGAGCGACGGCGTTGTTCTTAAAAATTGTGCGTTTGACGGTCCTGCGGACGGTGAAAGCGCGCTGAAAGAGAGCCGGAATGTAGAAGTTTACAATACATTCTGCAATCTCCGTTATCCGTTTTGGCACATTGATAATTTGAAAATAGATTCGTGCGATATGACGGAGCTCTGCAGGGCGGCGCTTTGGTATTCCGATCATATTGAAATCCGCGCAACAAAGCTGCACGGTATTAAAGCGCTGCGTGAATGCAGCAATGTCAGGCTCAGCGGGTGCGACATTGTGTCGCCGGAATTCGGCTGGTCCGTAAATAAAATGGAGATGGAAAACTGCACCGCTCAGTCGGAATATTTTATGCTGCGCAGTGAAAACCTGCGTTTCAGAAATGTTGATTTTACGGGTAAATATTCGTTTCAGTATATAAAAGACGCCGTTTTTGAGGACTGCCGTTTTGATACGAAGGACGCGTTTTGGCACGCAAAGAATGTAACCGTGAAAAACAGTATCGTAAAAGGCGAATATCTTGCGTGGTATTCTGAAAATCTTACGCTTATAAACTGCGAAATTACCGGCACCCAGCCGTTTTGCTACTGTAAAGGTTTAAAGCTTATCAACTGCCGTATGGCAGACGCGGATCTCTGCTTTGAGAAATCGGATGTCAATGCGGAAGTCACCACGCCCGTCATCAGTATCAAAAACCCGTATTCCGGCAAAATTTCGGTGCCCTCGGTGGAAGAAATGATCCTTGACGACCCCAATGCAAAGGCGGTTGTTGAAATCAGCGGTAAAAAATGCGCCGGTGTCTGTGCTTAGGGCGGCGCTGCGCCCGTTCATTCCTGTTGAGCGGTTCGCTTCGCCCGGCGCCGTTTGTTATTGTACGCTCCCGCCAAAAACGGCTTTCTGCATAATC
Organism: uncultured Bacteroides sp.; assembly: GCA_964405895.1. Lineage (GTDB taxonomy): Bacteria > Bacillota > Clostridia > Oscillospirales > Acutalibacteraceae > Eubacterium_R. The sequence goes on from CAYOPQ010000003.1 coordinate 20,391, forward strand.
ATATTACTTTTACATTTGCGGCTCGTGTGAGCCGCTTTTTTCTTTCAAGAATATAAAAATCGGAAAAATAAAGCCGTATTCGGAAAATCAATCGTCATAATGGTTAAATTTAGGCGGCTTTTTTTGGGCATTTTAAGCATAGTTTATTTAAAGTAAGGGTGCTATAATTATTTTAGGTCGATTACAGCTTGTAAAACAGAGGCTTGCTTTTAAACCTCAAAGCCTCTTTTGTGTATGGGCGTAACAACTCAGAAGCGGATAAATAAAAGCAGTCATTTATCCTGCCGTCAAAATTTTAATATGGGGTGATTTTTATGAAAGAATGGTATAAGGAGCTTGTTGTCTATCAGATATGGCCCCGCTCCTTCTGTGACGGAAACGGAGACGGAATAGGTGATCTTGAGGGCGTCCTGAGTAAAATGGATTACCTTGAAAGCCTCGGAATAAACTGTATCTGGTTCTCGCCGCTGTATCCCTCTCCCAACGCGGATTTCGGCTACGACATAGCGGATTACCGCTCTATAAATCCCGAATACGGAGATATGGAGCTGTTTAAAAAGGTGCTGGATGAGGCGCATTCGCGCGGCATCAAGGTCATCATGGATCTCGTTGTCAATCATACATCAGACGAGCACGAGTGGTTCCTAAAATCAAAGGATAAGGATTCGCCTTATCACGATTATTATTTCTGGCGCAAGGGCAGGGGAAAGCGCCCGCCGAACAACTGGCTTTCCTGCTTTGAGGGCGGCGCCTGGGAATATGAGGAAAAGCTTGACGAGTATTATCTTCATGTGTTCGCTAAAAAGCAGCCGGATCTCAATCACGACAACCCCAAGGTCAGGGAAGAGGTCAAGGATATCCTGCGCTTTTGGCTGGATCTCGGCGTAGACGGCTTCCGTGAGGATGTTATCACCTTTATCTCAAAAACAGAGGGTCTGCCGAACGGCATACCGCTTCCCACCGCATGCGGCATAGAGAAGTATATGGACGGGCCGAATATCCATAAATATCTGCGGGAATACAGAGAGGTCACCGATCAGTACGATTGCTTTACCGTGGGCGAGGCTCCGATGATGACTCCGTCCAACGCGCTCAATTACATAAGCGGTGAAAACAAAGAGCTTGATCTGATGTTCCATTTTCAGCATATGGACGCGGATTGCATCCTCATGGATTATCTGCAAACAAAATTCAATCTTAAAAAAATGAAAAGCGCTTTTTCAAAATGGCAGGAAAGAATAAACGGCAAGGCTTGGAACACGCTTTATATAGAAAACCATGACCATCCGCGTATCGTATCCCGTTACGGCAGCGAAAAATACCGTGCGGAATCGGCTAAAATGCTGGCAAATATGTATATGCTGCAGCAGGGCACGCCGTTTATTTATCAGGGTCAGGAAATCGGTATGACCAATATCCGCCTCAACAGCGTTTCGGATTATGTGGACTGCTTTGTTCAAAATAACTATAGAACTGCAAGGGAAAAGCTGCATCTTCCGAAAAAGCTCTGCGACGAGCTTGCCTTCAAATCAACGCGCGATAATTCGCGCACGCCGGTTCAGTGGAGCGACGAGGAAAACGCGGGCTTTACAACGGGTACGCCGTGGTTTTATGTTAACCCGAATTATACGGAAATCAATGTTAAAGACCAGGAAAACGACCCGGATTCCGTTTTGAATCATTACCGCGCGCTGATAAAATTCAAAAAGGAAAATGAAACGGCAATCTACGGCGATTATAAAGAGCATTATAAAAATTCAAGTAAGCTTTATGTGTATGAAAGAAACTATAAAGGCAAGCGCCTGCTTGTAATTAATTCGTTTACGGAGGAAAATGTTGCCTTTGAAGCGCCCGAAGGCTTTGACCTTGAAAAGGGTACGCCTCTGCTGTGCAATTATAAAAATCCCACGATTCAGGGGAACGGATTTAAAACAAGGCCGTATGAAACCCGCGTATATTATTTTGAATAATCAATAAATCACAGCATCTCGGGCAAAATAAGCCCGAGGTGTTTTTTTATGAAAATAAAGGGTAAAACCGCTTTCTTTGATGACCCGCCGGTTATAGCAGGCGCGGCAGGCGTGTGCGGTAAAAAGGAGGGCGAAGGCCCGCTCGCCGCTGATTTTGACGCGATTTTTGAGGATACAACTATGGGGCAGGAATCCTATGAGCTTGCGGAATCCGCCCTGCTTCATGACGCGATTATACGCGCTTTTGATCATTCCGGTACAGCGCTTTCCGAGGCGGATTTTATACTCAGCGGCGACCTTCTTGACCAGTGTATGGGCAGCGCGTTTGCAATAAAAGAATTGTCTATCCCGTCAATCGGGCTGTACGGCGCCTGCTCTACAATGGCGCTTTCGCTCAGCTTGGGCTCCATGCTTGCAGATTGCGGCGCAAAATGTGTTGCGGCGGCAACCTCAAGCCATTTCTGCTCAAGCGAACGGCAGTTCAGGTTCCCTCTTGAATACGGCGGCCAGCGTCCGCCCACGGCGCAGTGGACGGTTACGGGAGCCGGCTGCGCTGTGATTAAAAGCGGCGGAGAGGGCGTATCCATACCCGCCGTGTCCATAGGCACCATCTGTGATATGGGTATAAAGGACGCGAACAATATGGGCGCCGCCATGGCGCCGGCGGCGGAAAAGACCATATATGATTTTTTGTGCGATACCGAAAGCGCGCCGCAGGATTATGATATGATATTAACGGGAGATCTCGGCTTGACCGGCTCAAAGCTGCTGTATGAACTGCTTGAAAAGGAGCACGGGCTTGACATCAGAGCGGTTCACAGCGACTGCGGACTCATGATTTATGATCTTGAAAAGCAGGATGTCAACAGCGGGGGATCGGGCTGCGGCTGCAGCGCCAGCGTTTTATGCTCCCATATTTTAAAGCAAATGAAAAAGGGCTTGCTCAAAAGGGTCCTGTTTGTCGCCACGGGCGCGCTCATGTCGCCCACCTCAAGCAAACAGGGGCAGACGATTCCGGGCATTGCCCATGCCGTATTGCTGGAGGTGTGAATATGGATATGAAAACGAATATAAAGCTGATGGGGAATTTCCAAAAAGTTGTAAACGCGCTTTATATTTTAATTACGGTCATCAGAGTGATTGCCGTCGCATTTTTAGTGCTTCAGGCAGTCATGCTGATCGCGTCGCCCGATAAATCCGGCTTCAAATTGCTCAAATAAATCTGATGGATTATGTACTCTGCTTAAAATCCGCTTAAAGGCAGCTTTAAGCGGATTTTTTGCGCGAAAGTATCAGATACGGCAATTTATTATTAAACTTAAAATAAAAGTTACATTTCGTTCACCAAATCGGCGTATAAATATAATATAATAGCTAATAGTGTTAGCTATTTGGAGGGCGTGTTTATATGGATTATCATATTCTCGCGGGGCAGCTGCTGGAGGACCAGCTTTTAATGCGTCCGGAGCCTGCGAGCAGATTGATTTATGCGCTTGAAAACGGCACCTTGATGGCTCTCAGATATCTTGAACGCCGAAACAGCGGCGTTCACCCCAAGGAGCTCAGCATAGGAATGGCGGTAAGCACTGCCCGTGTAGCAACTCTGCTCAATCATATGGAGAGGGAAGGTCTTATTGCGCGCAGACCCGATCTTGAGGATAACCGCCAGCGGCTTATATTTTTGACGCCGCGCGGCAAAAGCCTTTTGGAGGAAAAAAGGGGCGAAACGGTAAATATCCTTGCCCGCGCGCTCAGTGAGCTGGGTGAAGAGGACGCGCGCGAATATTTGCGGCTTCAACGGAAGCTGTTTCAAAGCATTGCCTCGGTAGCTAAAGAGAGAAGATTGAATATAGACGCTCCCGATTCGGATATAAAAAACGAAACGGGGCAAAAAGGGGAAACAGTTTGTGAATGAAAAATTAAAAGAAAAGATCAGGGAATCGATTTCCAGCGTCATGCCGATAACCGTTATCGTTTTGCTGCTCAGCATAACGATTGTGCCTATGGAAGTCGGTACCTTGGCGCTGTTCCTTGTCGGGGCGGTGCTGCTTATCGTGGGCATGGGCTTCTTTCAGCTCGGCGCGGAAATGGCGATGACCCCGCTGGGAACGGGAGTCGGAAGAAAACTCGTTAAAAGTAAAAAAATTGCCCTTATTGCCATAGTGGCGTTTATCATGGGTGCTATCATCACGATTGCGGAGCCGGATCTTCAGGTGCTTGCGGATCAGGTGGCGTCGATTCCGAGTCAGGTTTTGATATGGACGGTCGCCGTGGGTGTAGGCATATTCCTTGTGGTGGCGGTTCTGCGTATCCTGTTTCACATAAATTTATCTATAATGCTGCTCGTGCTGTATATATTGCTCTTTGCGCTGAGTTTCTTTTCTCCCGATTCGTTTACGGCAGTCGCGTTTGATTCCGGCGGCGTAACCACAGGGCCAATGACGGTTCCGTTTATCATGGCTTTGGGCGTCGGCTTCTCGGCGGCAAGAAGCGATAAGGACAGCGCGGGAGACAGCTTCGGCCTTGTAGCGCTTTGCAGCGTCGGCCCGATACTTATGGTGCTTTTGCTCGGCATATTTTATAATCCTACGGATGCGTCCTATACGGCAACAGAGTTTGCGCAGATATCCACCTCGCAGGATGTTGTTAAGCAGTTCGTAACCGCCTTGCCCACCTACGCAAAGGAAGTTGCGGTCAGCATATTGCCCGTAGCGGTAGTTTTTGCGGCGTTCCAGCTGTTTACAAAAACATACAGCAAACGAAAAGTATTGAAAATGATTGTGGGTTTCGTATATACTATAGTAGGGCTTATTTTGTTCCTCACAGGCGTTAATATCGGCTTTGCGCCGGTAGGCAGCCTGCTCGGAACCGGCATAGCGGAAAGCAGTTTCAAATGGTTCCTTATCCCGATTGGGCTTATCATCGGATTTTTCATTGTTAAAGCGGAGCCAGCCGTTCAGGTGCTTAATAAGCAGGTTGAGGATCTCACCGGCGGCACGATCTCAAGCAAGATGATGAATTCCGCGCTTTCGGCAGGCGTTTCCATAGCTGTAGCGCTTGCCATGGTGAGAGCAATTACGGGCGTCAATATATATTGGTTCTTGATTCCCGGCTATGCAGCAGCCCTGATTCTCAGCCGTTTAGTGCCGTCCGTATTCGTCGGTATCGCGTTTGACTCCGGCGGCGTAGCAAGCGGTCCTATGACCTCAACATTTTTGCTCCCGCTTTCAATGGGCGCTTGTCTTGCCGTAGGCGGTAATGTTGTAACGGATGCTTTCGGCATAGTGGCATTTGTTGCGCTCGCCCCGCTTATAGCTATCCAAATCATGGGTCTTATCTATAAGCACAAAACAAGAGCGGCGGCAAAAGCGGCACAGGCGATTCCCGAGGAAACAGTTGTTGAAATTGAGGAGGACTTTGAATGAGTATGTCATTATCTGAAAAGCTTTCATCTCCGCGTTTATTTATATTTATTACAAAAACAGAAGATAAAAAGAAACTGCAAGATATTTTGGCGGATATGAATATTCCCATATACTATCAGTGCCGCGGCGAGGGCACCGCTAAATCCGAAATCATGGATATTCTCGGCTTCGGCGGCACAACAAGGCTCTTGACCATGGGCTTCCTGCCCAAATTTGAGGTCAAGGAATTATTTGAACAGATGGATAAGCATATGTCCTTCCATCAAAGGGGCGGGGGAATCATTATAACGATTCCCATAACAGGGCTCCAAAGTCCGCTGTTCCATCTTCTCAATGATGAAGCGAAAGAAGAAATTGAAAAGCATATCAAGGAAAGGGTTAAAAAAGATATGGCTGAGGTTAATGAAAAATCTATGTATAATTTAATATGGGCTTCCGTTGAAGCCGGCTACAGCGACCTTGTTATTGACACCGCCAGAGCGGCAGGCGCCAAGGGCGGTACGATTATGCGCGGCAAACGCAAGAATTCGGAAAAGGTAAGCAGTAATTTCGGAATTTCCGTGCAGGATGAGCAGGATTTCGTTATGATTGTTGTTCCCAAAGAGAAGAAGAGCGAAATTATGTCTGCAATATGCAATAAATGCGGTCTTAATACGCCTGCCCACGGCATTGTGATTTCAATGCCCGTTGACCAGGCGGTAGGTCTTGAAGGCTGATCATTAAAATATCGGATAACAAAAACGGAGCGGCGGGAAGCTGTATTGCTTTCCCGCCGGTTCCTCGGTTTGTCATTATATTATAGACTGCCTGAGCCGCACAGCCGTGCGGCTTCAGTCTGCCGATAAAGTCGTCCGGAACGCGCGGAACTTATAGTTTCGTGTTTGTAGGAAATATGTAATAGTTTTTAACAAGTCTGTTTTAAACAAAATGAATTTTAAAACCATTTATATGCAATAATAATTAAAAACCGCACAGCCGTGCGGTTTTTGCGCTTTCCGCCTTTTGCTCGGGGGCAGTACCTCTGTACGGCACCCGCTCACAAAATGCGAAATCCGAATCGATTTCTCGGCAGTCTGCCAGCGCGTCAGGATACAATTTTTTTATACAACATATACCTTTTTTGACACGCTGGAGCCGCACAGCCGTGCGGCTTTTCAGTTTTTATACTGATTCAATAAAGCCCGAAAACATAAATGATAAGCCCGTAAATAAAAGAGCATGCGGTTCCGTACACGATAACAGGACCCGCTATTGAAAACATCTGCGCCGCGGTACCCAATACGAAGCCCTCCTGCTTGAACTCAAGCGCCGGAGAAACAACGGAATTCGCAAAGCCCGTTATCGGCACAATGGTACCCGCGCCCGCATGGCGCGCGATTTTGTCAAAAACGCCGGTTCCCGTCAGCACAGCCGTTATCATGATGATGATGCACGGGGTTGCCGTTCTTATTTCTTCTCCGCTGAGACCAGCAGTCCGCATCAGCTCGTTTAATAGTTGCCCGAAGCAGCAGATTGTGCCGCCGAATAAAAACGCTTTTATGCCGTTTTTCAGCTTCGGAGAAGGCGCGCTCGCCTTGCCTGCCATTTTTCCGTATTCGTCCTTGCTGATTCCCATTGCCTTCGCCCCTGTTGTCTTTTCTGTAAATATTGTTTAACTTTTTTGAATAATTATTCAAAGGGCTTGACAAATTATATAATTATCTGTAATATTGGAATATACTATTTGTAAAGGAAGATAAAAATGCACCTTATTGATGTAAGAAATGTGTATAAAATATATAACCCCGGCGAAAATCAGGTGAACGCGCTGGACGGCGTTTCGCTTACGATAGACGAGGGGGAATTTGTTGCGATTATCGGACAGTCCGGCTCCGGCAAATCAACGCTTATGAATATGCTCGGTCTGCTGGATGTGCCCACCTCAGGCGAATATTATATCAACGGCAGGCTTGTTGAGGATCTTACGGACGACGAAATGAGCGATATCAGAAACAAGCAGATAGGCTTTATTTTTCAGGGCTTTAATCTTATCGCCTCTTTAAACGCGCTTGAGAATGTGGAGCTTCCGCTGGTTTACCGCGGCGTTTCAAGATCCGAAAGGCGCGCGCTCTCCGTTGCCGCGCTCGAAAAAGTCGGGCTTAAGGAAAGAATGCATCACCTGCCGGCAGCGCTTTCGGGCGGTCAGCAGCAAAGGGTGGCGGTCGCAAGAGCTATTGCGGCAGCGCCGCCGGTTATCCTTGCCGATGAACCCACGGGCAACCTTGATACACGCTCAACGAAGGATGTTATGCGTATTCTGCACAATCTTAAGGATGACGGCAGAACGGTTATTGTCATCACGCATGACAATGAGATCGCAGAACAGGCGGAACGCGTTATCAGAATAAGAGACGGTAAGGTCGTGGAGGATTACATAAATCCCGGCTTTGAGGAAAAATACGGCAGAGAAGCCAAAATTGATAATAAAAATCCCATAGATCTTGGGTAAATTTAATTTTTGCGGTATATTACACCTGCTGAGGCAAAAACTATCGGCAGGTGGTTTTTTATGATTTTTTTAAAGGCTTTTATTGTTGGCGGTCTTATCTGCCTTGTCGGTCAGATTCTGATAGATAATACAAAGCTTACTCCCGCAAGGATACTTGTGCTTTTCGTATGCCTCGGCGTATTGCTGGGCGCGTTCGGAATTTATGATAAACTGGTTGATTTTGCCGGAGCGGGCGCAACGATTCCGTTAACGGGCTTCGGCAATGCCCTTGCAAACGGGGTAAAGGACGCTATTCGCGAAAGCGGCTTTATCGGTATGATTACGGGCGGCGTGTCTGCAATGGCGGGCGGCGTTACCGTTGCCGTACTCAGCGCGCTCGTTGTGGCTCTGATCGCAAGAAGCAAGGATAAAAATTAATTGCTCCGGCTGTTGAATTTAATACCTGCATATGGTAAAATAAAGTATAAATCAAAGGAGGACTGTTATGAAAGCTTTAACTTACGAGCAGGTTGTAGAGGCGTTCAGGGAAAGATTTAAAAATACCGATGTCAGCTCGGTGCAGGGGACTCTTGCTTTTCAAATCAATATAGTCGGAAAGCCGGAAGGAATTTTCTATGTTGAAATCAAAAACGGAGAGATCCATATTGAGCCCTATGAGTATTATGACCGCAATGCCATCATTATCGCAAGCGCAGATAATCTCATCAAGCTGATCAGCGGAAAGCTTGATCCCGTTATGGCATTCACTGTCGGCAAGCTTAAGGTAGAGGGCGATGTAGGCGCCGCGCTTGAGCTTATTAAATTTTTAAAGTAACGGCTTTGTCGAAAGCCTGACCGTCCCTTGTCCGAGGGACGGTTTTTTTGCTTTATTTCGTATTTTACGCTTGTATTAGGTTTTAAACTAATATATAATAAATATGAATAATTCATAAACTAAAATTATTCGCGTTTTTGTATTCGTTTCTTTCGGAGGGTAAAATTATGAAGCATGCAGACATAGTCAATAAAATGAGCCTGGAGCAAAAAGCAAAATTCGTATCGGGTTTTGATTATTGGCATCTTGAGGAGGCTAAGGAGCTTGGCTTGCCTAAAATAATGATAACGGACGGACCTCACGGCTTGCGCAAGCAAAATCCGGATAAAAAAAGCTCAAGCGGAATCGGCCTCGGAAATTCCGTTCCCACCACCTGTTTTCCGCCGGCCGCCACCTCTGCCTGCTCTTGGGACGAGGAGCTTTTAAGGCAGGAGGGCGAAGCGCTCGCGGAGGAGTGTATCCAGGAAAAGGTATCTGTGATTTTGGGACCCGGCACAAATATCAAGCGTTCGCCGGTATGCGGCAGGAATTTTGAATATTTTTCAGAGGATCCTCTGCTTGCGGGCAAGATGAGCGCCGCCCTTATCAACGGCTGCCAGTCAAAGGGCGTCGGCAATTCGCTGAAGCACTTTGCCTGCAATTCGCAGGAGGCGTTCCGCATGGTTGTAAACGAGGTCATAGATGAGCGCGCCATAAGGGAAATCTATTTCCCCGCTTTTGAGATTGCGGTCAAAGAGGCGCAGCCGTGGACGATTATGAATGCGTACAACAGAATCAACGGCGTTTACGCCTCTCAAAATAAATGGCTCCAGCAGGATGTGCTCCGCGGCGAATGGGGCTTTAAAGGGCTTATCGTAACGGACTGGGGCGCTTCGGTGGATAGGATACCGGGCCTTGAAAACGGAACGGATCTGGAAATGCCGTCCTCCGGCACGCTCAACACACAAAAAATTGTTGATGCCGTCAATAACGGAGAACTTGATGTTGCAGTCCTTGATGAAAGAGTGGATACGGTTGTAGACCTTATCCTCAAATCAAAGCCCAATCTTGAAAAGACTTACAAATTTGATGTTGAAGCCCACCATAAGCTGGCGCAAAAGGTTGCGGAAGGCTCCATGACCCTTTTGAAAAATGAAGAAAACATACTTCCCCTTAAACAGGGTCAGAAGGTTGCCGTTATCGGTGAGCTTGCGAAAGAACCCAGATTCCAGGGCGCCGGTTCCTCGGTCATCAATGCAACGAAGCTGGATAATGCTTATGACTGCCTTGTTTCTCTCGGCGTGGATGTTACATATGCCCGCGGCTATGAAAAGGGCAAGGATGTTGTAGATCCGCAGCTTGTATCGGAAGCCGCGGAGGCAGCCGCAAAAGCCGATGTTGCAGTCATTTTTGCCGGACTTACGGAAGAATTTGAGGGCGAAGGCTATGACAGAGCCGATATCAATATGCCGTCTTGCCACAATTCGCTTATATCCGAAGTTGCAAAGGCAAACGCCAATACCGTTGTTGTGCTTGCGGGCGGCTCCGTCGTATATATGCCATGGATAGACGAGGTAAAGGGCTTGCTCAACGCCGGACTCGGCGGTCAGGCAGGCGGAGCGGCAGCTGCAAATATCCTTACAGGCAGAGTGAATCCCAGCGGAAAGACCGCGGAAACCTACCCGCTCAAATTCGAGGATAATCCCACCTTCGGCAATTATCCCGGCGGCCCCGTTACAAGCGAGCACAGAGAGAGCGTCTATATCGGTTACAGGTATTATGATACGGCGCAAAAGGAGGTTTTGTTCCCGTTCGGCTACGGGCTTTCCTACACTTCGTTTGCGTACAGCGATATAAAAGTATCTTCAAAAAATATAAAAGATACAGATACCGTTAAGGTTTCCTTCAAGATAAAGAATACAGGCAGTGTTGACGGAGCGGAAACAGCGCAGATCTATGTTGCAGATAAGGAATCAACTATCTTCAGACCTGTTAAAGAGCTGCGCGCGTTTACCAAGGTCTTCCTTAAAGCGGGTGAAGAAAGGGAAGTTACGGTTGAGCTCGGCAAAAGGGCATTTGCTTACTACAATGTCAATATAGGCGATTGGCATGTTGAAACCGGCGAGTTCGATATACTTGTAGGCGCCTCAAGCCGTGATATCAAGCTGACGGAAACCGTTGCGGTAGCTTCCACAGTAGAGGCGGAAATCCCTGATTACAGAAAGACCGCGCCGGCATACTATACGGCGGATAAGGACGGTATGAACGGCAGCCAGTTCGCGGCTGTATACGGTCAGGAGCTGCCCAGCCCCGAATTTGATAAAACAAAGAAGATAGACATCTATTGTTGCCTTAACGACGCAAGGCACACAAAGTGGGGCGGCAGAATATGCAGGCTGATAGAGGGCATCATGAGCAAGATGGGCTCGGATGCCAACGGAGACGGTAAAATGCTTGCCGCAATGGCTACGCAGATTCCCATAAGAAACTTCATAGCAATGAGTATGGGTGTGTTCAGCCCCGATATGGCGGACGGACTTCTTATGATCCTGAACGATGACAAATCATCATTCGTCGGCTTCAATAAAATTTTCTGGCGGATCGGCGGCGCGCTTACGCGTCTTCCCGCTCTGCTCAAATCAATCTGACGGAATCCAATCAAAAAGCCGGCTCCAGGTATCTGCCTGAGCCGGCTTCAGACTGTCGGTAAAGTCGCCCGGAACGCGTGGGAGCTGTTGCGTCCGTCTCAAATTCTCGGCAGTCTTGTCAATGCTGTTCAGTTTAAATTTTCGCCCTGCTTTTTCTTTCTGTTCTCATCGGCGATTTGCTGTTCCTTATAGAAAGCGTTGGCTTTCATATAAACCATTATAATATCGTGTATATGCTCGTAAAGCTCTCCCTCGTTGTATTGCAGCGGAACGATTCTTTCGTCCTCGTCGATACAAAGCGGCCCCTTTTCGTAATCGTTAAATGTGGGCATGATGGAATAAGCCTCTTTCGTTTTCACCAGCGATATGAGCGTAAGCTCTGCCGTTGCGTTAACAAAGCCCTTTTTCTTTGTGTATTTTTCTATTGTGGAAATTTCGCTGTCATCATTGTGCTTTTTTTTGAAGCAGGCGTCAAAAACCTTTTCAATAAACTGCTCAACCTGCGTGGCGCTGTAGGGCGCTTTGAGCAGCAAAACGGTGTCAATATCCGCAATGCCGTATTTTTCACTTTCTCCGCACGGAATACCAATCAGGTTTTCCTCCTTGTCAACATAAAGCGAAATCGTTGAAAAATCAAATTCCATATTGCTCACTCCATCCTTCCGGCTGCATTAAAAATTAAAAATCACGGTCAAATCCCTGCCGCAGCCCGGCAAGGCGTGATCTGTATTCGCATATGCCCCAATAAACCGTAATAAAGCCGGGGGCAAATATTCGGCGGCACGCTTTTTAACACCGCCGTGCTTTTTAAGAACAATGTAAATAATAACATACTTGATTGAAAAAAACAATATTCTGTGCTAATATAACTTTCGTCAGATGAAATCATATTAAAGGGTGATCATATGAAAAAAGCGCTTATAACAGGCGGCGCAACGGGAATCGGGCGCGAATGCGCGCTGCTCTTTGCAAAAAACGGCTACGATGTCTTTATTACTTATCACAATGCAAAGCCGGATCTGGATTGCGTTACCGCAATACAATGCGACCTCGGCAAACCCGATGATATTGAAGCCCTGTTTTCTGATTTTAAAAAGCTCGATGTGCTGGTCAATAATGCGGGCGTGAGCCTTATCAAAATGATCAACGATACCGCTTACGAGGATTATGAAACGCTGATGTCCGTAAATTCACGCGCCGTTTATTTCTGCTGTAAAAAGGCGGCGGATATCATGCTGCACGACCACAGCGGAACCATAATCAATATTGCGTCCATTTGGGGAGAAACAGGCGCTTCGTGCGAAACGCTCTATTCAATGAGCAAAGCCGGCGTTATCGGGCTTACCAGAGCGCTTGCAAAGGAGCTTGCACCCAGCGGGATAACCGTAAACAGCATTTCCCCCGGCATCATAGATACAAAAATGAACAGCGGCTTTAATAGAAAAGAGCTTGAAGAGCAGGTGCCGCTCGGTATTCTCGGCTGCGCCTATGATATAGCCAAAACTGCACTGTTCCTTGCGGACAGCCCGTATATAACCGGGCAGGATATTTCCGTGAGCGGCGGAATAGTAATTTGATGTAACACTTGCCCTCGCTTTTCATAGTATGGTTTAGAAAAGCGAAGGGAGGTACGGCTATGGGTTGCGGTTGTAACAACGGTTGCGGCGGAACTTCCTGGGTTATTATCCTTATTATAATCCTTCTTCTCTGCGGCGGCTTCGGTAATTACGGCTACAATAATAATGACTGCGGTTGCTAACCGAACTTTGAACAGATGCGCTCGTTTTACGGGCGCATTTTTTTATAAATCATTATATTTTTTCTCAAAAATATAAATACTCTGATTATGCGGCGCTTTAAAACCGAATGAAAAAATTTAAAAAAATTTTTTGAAAAAAGGTATTGACTTTCTTTGACCTTTGTGCTAACATGAATTCAGAAAGTCAAGGAAAGTCAAAGTCAAAAGTAATTAAACCGCTTTGACAAAACATAAAGGCTTGCACAAAATGTAAGGGAAGTGGTTAAAAAATGAATATGTCGGATATTATAGCGGATATGATCCTTGATATGTTTGATGACAATAATTCCACCATTCAAATCAAAAGAAACGATCTTGCCTCGCAGCTCGGCTGCGTGCCCAGCCAGATAAATTATGTTATCACCTCCCGCTTTACACCGGAGCAGGGCTACCGGATAGAAAGCAGAAGAGGCGGCGGCGGCTGTATCTACATCACCCGTGCGAATTCTAAAAATTCCGCGATTATGGCGCTGATCAACAGCGTTGGGAATTCTATAGACGAACGCTCGGCAAAGGCAAATATCTATAATCTGAAATATCAAAATTTGATTGATGACAAAAGCGCAAAAATTTTGACAGCGGCGGTTTCGGATTCAAACTTTAAGGAGCTTGACCAGCAAACAAAAGACAGTGTGCGCGCCATGCAGTTTAAAAGAATGCTGCTTGCGTGCATAGGATAAAATAATCAGAAAGGATTGAAGTATTATGAAATGTCAGCATTGTAATCAGAATGAGGCTACAACCTATTTTAAGCAGAATATAAACGGCAGGGTAACGGAGATGCACTTGTGCGAGGACTGCGCAAGAGAGCTCGGCGTTATGAGCGATTTCAGCCCTGAAAATTTCTTTGCAGATACCTTCCTCGGCAATCTGCTCGGCGCGGGTATCCCCGCCATGAATATTCTTTCCGGCGTGGACAGATGTGAAAGCTGCGGTTCTACCTTTAACGATATCGTTAAAAGCGGGCTCGTCGGCTGCGCGGACTGCTATTCCAGATTTGCGGACCGTTTGGAGCCGTCCATATTCAAGCTTCACGGAAACGCCAGCCATGTAGGCAAAAATATCACCTATACGGAGGTGCCGGATAAAGAGGAGCATAAAGATAAAGCCGAAGCTGAGCGTAAACCTGAGAATGATTTAGATGGCTTAAAGGCACAGCTTCAGCAGGCGATTAAGGAACAGCGCTTTGAAGACGCCGCTGTTTTAAGAGATAAGATCAAGGAAATCACCGGGGAGGACAAGTAAATGGCAAAATGGTACAGCTTGGGCGGAGCGGATAACGATGTTATTTTGTATTCAAAAATAAGGCTTGCAAGGAATCTTGCCGATACGCCTTTTAAAAGCAAACTGAGCCCGGAAATAAAGCGCGGCATGGTAAAAAAGCTTTACGCCTGCGTTAAAAATTCGGAGCTTGCAGGCGATTTTGAGCTTGTTGACCTTTCGGGGGCAAGCGGGGCGCAGGCAGCCGCATATGCCGAAAGGCAGATGATCAGTCCCGAATTCGCGCATGAAAAGGGCGCGTTTTTGACCAATGCGGATGAGAGCGTTACCGTTATGCTTTGCGAAGAGGACCATATCAGGGTTAACGCGTTCGCAAGCGGTCTTGAAATTGAAAAGGCTTATTCAAAGGCGGATAAAATTGATAATGTGTTTTTGAACAGCCTGAATATAGCGTTTGACGATAAACTCGGCTTTTTAACCGCCAGCCCCATCAATCTGGGCACAGGGCTTAAAATCTCCGTCGGGCTGCACCTTCCTGCAATCAGGGAAAACGGCTCTATAGGGCGGCTGTCCTCCCTGATAGGTAAGCTTGGCTTAACGCTGCGCCCGCTGTACGGCGAGGGAAGCTCGTTTTACCAGCTCACAAACCATGTCACCCTCGGAATTACCGAAAAAGAGGCTATGGATAATATCTCCTCTGTTGCGCTGCAAATCGCGATGCAGGAAAGAAATCTCAGGGCAACGATGAAAAACAGCGAGCTGTGGGAGGATAAATTATACAGAAGCCTCGGAACGCTCAAAATGGCAAGGCGCCTCAGCTATTCCGAATTTATTATGCTGGCGTCGGATATAAGGCTCGGCGCGGCGCTCGGCTATTTTGACTGCGATATAAACACAATCACCGCCATGATACATACTATGGCGGACGGCAATGTTCTTGCCGCTCACGGCAGTGAAACCAGCCCGCATGATGTTCAGCGGCTGAGGGCGGAGGATGTCAGAAAAATGCCGGTGTAAGCAGTATTGTTTCATTCTCCGGCGCTTGTCTGAATGCTTAAGGAGGAATTATTATGTACAGGTTCAATAATTTTACGCAAAAAGCAAATGATATATTAAATCTTGCGATTAAAGCGGCTGAAAATTTCGGCCACACCTATATAGGTTCGGAGCATATCCTTATAGGCGTGCTCAAGGAAAACACAAGCTACGGCGCGCAGCTCCTTTCGGAAAAAGGCGTCACGCTTGATAAAGTAGAAGACCTCATTAAGGAAAGTACGGGCGCGGGCAATCCAACGGCGCTCTCCCCGAACGATTTTACCCCAACGGCAAAGCGTG
The DNA here is from genome assembly GCA_964405895.1 of uncultured Bacteroides sp. Lineage (GTDB taxonomy): Bacteria > Bacillota > Clostridia > Oscillospirales > Acutalibacteraceae > Eubacterium_R. Next base: position 36,069 of record CAYOPQ010000003.1, read on the forward strand.
TGCTTGAGGTGAGCTTCCAGCTTGCGCGGGGCATGAGAAATTCATTTGTCGGCACAGAGCATCTGCTTCTCGCCCTGCTCAGGGAAAGCGATTCCGGCGCCGTCAAGCTCCTCAATGCCTGCGGCGTTGACGCGGAGAGCTTTACGGAAGAGCTTGTCAACGACCTTTCAAAGCCCAATGCGGAATTCAGAGGCTCAAAAAACGCCAAAAAAGGCAAAAGTAGCACGCCCACGCTTGATGAGTTCGGCACGGACCTCACAGAGAAGGCGCAAAACGGCGGCATAGACCCCGTTATCGGCAGAGAAACGGAAATCGAAAGAGTGATCCAGATTCTTTCCAGAAGAACAAAGAATAATCCCTGCCTGATCGGCGAGCCCGGCGTCGGCAAGACCGCCATCGCGGAGGGACTTGCGCTCAAAATTGTCCGGGACGAGGTGCCGGAGCTGCTTTCCGGCAAAAAAATCGTTGCGCTTGACCTCACCTCTATGGTAGCCGGCACAAAATACAGGGGCGATTTTGAGGAGCGCATCAAAAAAGCGATGGACGAGGTCAAAAACGCCAAAAATGTTATCCTGTTCATAGATGAGGTGCATACGCTTATCGGCGCCGGCGCGGCAGAGGGCGCCGTGGACGCCGCCAATATTCTTAAACCCGCCCTTGCAAGGGGAGAGATACAGGTAATAGGCGCCACCACAATAGATGAATACAGAAAAAATATTGAAAAGGACGCCGCGCTGGAACGCCGTTTCCAGAGCGTTATGGTGGGCGAGCCCACAGAGGAAGAGGCTGTAGAAATACTCAAGGGCCTGCGTGATAAGTATGAGGCGCACCACAAGGTAAAGATTTCAGACGAGGCGATTGAAAACGCCGTAAAGATGAGCGCAAGATATATTGCGGATAGATTTTTGCCCGATAAGGCGATCGACCTTATTGACGAGGCGGCTTCCCGCGTAAGGCTCAAGGCGTTTACCGTGCCGCCGAACCTGAAGAGCATGGAGCAGGAGATAAAGCGGCTTGAGCAGGATAAAGCGTCAGCCGTAAAAAGCCAGGATTTTGAAGCCGCGGCAAAGATTAGGGATAAAGAAAACGAGCTCCAGACCCTGCTGGACGAGGAAAAGGAAAAATGGAAAAACCTTTCCGGCAAAGAAATCAAGGAGGTTACAACGCAGGATATCGCAAGCGTAGTTTCCGCCTGGTCGGGCATTCCCGTAACGCAGCTGACGCAGCAGGAATCGGAAAGGCTTCTCAATATGGAAAAAATCCTGCATGAAAGGATCGTGGGTCAGGATAAGGCGGTCTCCGCCGTTTCAAAGGCGATACGCCGCGGGCGCGTAGGCATAAAAAATCCGAACAGACCGCTTGGCTCGTTTATTTTCCTCGGCCCCACCGGCGTGGGCAAAACAGAGCTTTGCAAATCGCTTGCAGAGGCGATGTTCGGTTCGGAGGACGCGATCATAAAGCTTGATATGAGCGAATATATGGAAAAGCACACCGTATCAAAGCTGATCGGCTCGCCTCCCGGATATGTAGGCTTTGAGGAGGGCGGCCAGCTTACCGAAAAGATCCGCAGAAAGCCGTATTCCGTAGTCCTTTTTGATGAAATAGAAAAGGCGCACCCCGATGTGTTCAATATGCTTCTTCAGATTCTTGAGGACGGCGTGCTGACCGATTCCAAGGGCAGAAAGGTATCCTTTAAAAACGCGGTTATCATTATGACTTCCAATGTCGGCGCATCCAAGATCACAAACGGCGCCACATCGCTTGGGTTCGGTGACAGCGCTGACGAAAATAAAAATATAGAGGATTTGGTTACTGAGGATCTGAAAAGAACCTTTAAGCCCGAATTCCTCAACAGAATTGATGAAATCATCGTGTTCAACCGCCTTGAAAAGGACGATATCAAAGAGATTGCCGTGCGCATGCTTAAATCGCTTACAAAACGCCTTGATGAAATGGAAATCAAGCTTTCGTTTACGGACGGCGCTGTCAGCGCCATCGCCGATGCGGGCTTTGACAATGTGTACGGCGCAAGACCTCTGCGCCGCGCCATACAGCAGAAGATAGAAGACCCGCTTTCGGAGCTTATGCTTGAAAAACAGGTGGTTTCGGGCGGAACTTATGTAGTTGATTTCAAAGACGGCAGGTTTGCATTTGACCCTGCGGACGCTTCTGCCGCAGAGGAAAAAGAAACGGTTGAGAACGCCGATTAATATAAAAGCCGCTGTAAAGGCAAAACCTTTACAGCGGCTTCAGGCTGTCGATAAAGTCGTCCGGAGCGCGCATGAGTTATTGAGTTTTTATTCAGCGAGAACAATGACAGTTATCGAAGAATGTTTTAAATAAAACAAACTTTAAAACTATATAATATGCAAATGAAGTTAAAAAACCGCACAGCTGTGCGGTTTTTGCGCTTTCCGCCTTTTGCTCGGGGGCAGTACCTCTGTACGGCACCCGCTCGCAAAATGCGAAATCCGAACCGATTTCTCGGCAGCCTATCAGCGTGTCAGGATACAACTCTTTATACAATAATTACCTTTTTTGACACGCTGAGCCGCTGTAAAGAAAAACCTTTACGGCGGCTTTTCAGCTTGTATATATTTATAAGAATTTATAAGTCAAAAACCGCACGGCTGTGCGGTTTTTGCATCTATTTTTCAAAAAATTCCTTTGTCTTTTCCAGAAATACATCCATTTCGGCGTCTGTTCCTACGGTTATGCGGACATATCTGTTTATGCGCGGCTTTTCAAAGTATCTTATAAACACCTTCTGTGATTTAAGATAATCAAAATACGCCTTCATATCTTTTTCGGGATGGGATGCCATTAAGAAATTCGTTTGCGAATCAAGCACTTCAAAGCCGAGTCGCCTTAATTCGTTTTTCACGCTTTCACGGGTGCTGATAACCATTGAAACGGTTTTGTTAAAATATGCCGTGTCCTTTATCGCCGCCGTCCCCGCCGCCATTGCAAGGCTGTTCACCGTGTAGCTGTTGTATGCGTTCTTAACAGCCTCAAGCGCCGAAATCAGCTTTTCACTGCCCACGGCAAAGCCTATCCGCATTCCGGCAAGGCTTCGGCTTTTTGAAAAGGTTCCCGTCACAAGCAGGTTCTCGTATTTTTTCGTCAGTTCAACGCTTGAATATCCGCCGAAATCAACATACGCCTCGTCAATGATCACAACGCAGTCGCCGTTGGATTGCATCAGCCTTTCCACAAAATCCCTGCCCTCGCCGAGCGAGGTGGGCGCGTTCGGGTTCGGAATAACCACGCCGCCGTTTTCGCTTTTGTAATCATCGGCGTCTATCCTGAAATCATCTTTGAGCGCAACGGTTTTGTAAGGGATTTTAAAAAGCGCGCACCAAACGGGGTAAAAGCTGTAGGTGATGTCCGGATACGCTATCGGCTTTTCACTGTTGAAAAAAGTCTGAAAGGAAAGCGCCAAAACATCGTCCGAGCCGTTGCCTATAAAAATATTTTTCGGCTCAACCCCGTAATATTCGGCGATTGCGGATTTGAATTTCGCGGCGTTCGCGTCCGGATAGAGCCGGAGCGCGGAGCAGTCAAAATTCTTTATCGCCTCAAGCACGGCAGGGGAGGGCGGATACGGATTTTCGTTGGCGTTCAGCTTTATTATATCCCGGTCCTCACTTTGCTCGCCCGGAACATAGGGCTCAACTTTTCTTAAATTATCTGTCCATTGATTCTTCATATTTATACCTCTTTACTATTATATCAGCATGCCGCGCCGTTTTCAAGTGCCGCGTATGCGCTTTACCGTACTGTTTTTCGGTCAGCTTCGGTGTGAATTGCAAAATCATGTTGTGCGGCGGCTCCGTTTGTGCTAAAATAGATGCGTAAATTTACGGAGGTGCTGTATGGAATACATAATCATAGCTTTGCTTGTTGTTCTCATCTTAGCAGTCGTTGTTCTTATCGTTACAACAAAGAATAAGGCGCAGGGCGGCAGTTCGCCTGCCGATATAAAGCCTGTTTCGGATAAGCTTGAAAATCTTTCCGGAAAGCTTGAATTTCTTTCCGCCCAAACGGATAAATCACTGCATCAGGTTACTGAAAGTATGCAGGCGCTTACCGAAAAGAATTACAAACAGATGCTTGAAATCAATAAAACGCTTTCTGAGAATTCGGATAAGCAGGCGGCAAAAATATCAGACTCTATAAAAGAAATGCAGAGCAGCAATGAAAAAAAGCTTGATGAAATGCGTAAAACCGTTGATGAAAAGCTGTCTGAAACGCTGAATCAGCGCCTGAATGCGTCCTTTAAAACCGTATCGGAGCAGCTTTCCAATGTTTATAAAAGCCTCGGCGAGATGAAAGAGCTTTCCTCAGGCGTTACGGATAATGTCAAAAGTCTTAATAAGGTGCTTACAAATGTTAAGGCAAGGGGTACCTGGGCGGAAGTGCAGCTCGGCAATATCCTTGATGAAACCATACCCGGAATGTATGAAACGAATGTAAAAACCAACCCTTCATATAACGGTCAGGTGGAATTTGCCGTCCGTATTCCGTCAAATGATAATGACGCGGTAACCTATCTGCCCATAGATTCCAAATTCCCCATGGAGGATTATATCCGCCTTTCAAACGCCGCAGAAAGCGGCGCGTATGAGGAGCTTGAAAGCGCCCGAAAATCACTTGAAAGCAGAGTGAAAGATGAGGCGAATGATGTTAAAAAGTATATTGCGCCGCCGAATACCACCCCGTTTGCGATTCTTTACCTTGCTACGGAGGGGCTTTATGCGGAAATCGCCTCAAGCAGAAGCGGCATTGCCGAAACGCTTCAGGCGCAGGGCATTATGATCGCGGGTCCCAGCACAATAACTGCGCTTTTGAATTCGCTTGCGATGGGCTTTAGAACCGTTGCGATCAACAAAAAAGCAAACGAGGTTTGGAAGGTGCTCGGAGCCGCGAAAACCCAGTACGAAAAATTTGCGGCTCTGCTGGAGAAAGCCAGAAAGAAGATAGACGAAGCGGGCAAGGTGCTCGATGACGCGGATAAAAGAAACAGCATTATTCAGAAAAATCTTAAAAGCGTTGAAACGCTTGAAATGCCCGCCGCAAACAGCGTTTTGGGCATAGATGAGTAAAATAAAAAAGTCCGAAGTAACAACAAAATGTTATTTCGGGCTTTTTTATGTTTTGATTATTTAAGGCTGTTGCGGCGGCTTTTCATTCGCAAACACCCTGAAAAGCGGCAGGCAGGCGGAAAAGAATTTTTTATACGCCGCGCAGTAATCCTCGCTTTGCTGCGTGCGCTTGCAGCCGCCCGCCCTGCATATGGCGTAAAAGCGGCACGCTCTGCACCTGTCCGGAATCTTTGCGCTCTGCGTAATAAAGCTTTTTGCCGTGTCGCAGTACGCAAGCTCTTTAAAGCTTTTTTCGGCTATGTTTCCGAGCAGGTATTCGTCCGTACAGTAAAAGTCGCACGGGTATATGTTCCCGTTGCTCTCGCAGACAAACTGGTGGGAGCAAAAGCCGTTCATTCCGCATTGCTCCGGCTGCTGGTTCAGATAGATGCGCACCCAGTTGTCAAACTGCCTTATACTTATGTACCTGTGGCGCACATAGTCTTTAACATAAAGGTTAAAGACTTTTATCAGAAAATCCGCATATTGTTCGTTTGTCATATACAGTTCGCTTTGCTCCCGTGAGCCGAACGGCCGCAGGCAGGGAATGAACTGCAAATACCCAAAGCCCTTGCTGCGGAAGTATTTATAGATGTCCACAGCGTTTTCCGCGCAGTATCCAGTAAGCACGGTAAGTATGTTGAATTGTGTGTTGTTCCTTTTCAGGCACTCCGCGGCGGTGATGATTTTATAAAACGAATTGCCCCCGTCGGGCTTTTTGCGGAATTTGTTTCTTTCCCTGTCCCCGTCAAGGCTGAGCCCCACCAAAAAATCATTGGCGGTCAGGAATTTTGCCCATTCGTCGTTTATAAGCGTGCCGTTTGTTTGTATGCTGTAAAATATGCGGCTGTTTTTTTTATTGAGCGCTTTAACGGTTTCGGTGAAGCGCCTAAAGAAATCAAGCCCCGCCATCGTGGGTTCTCCGCCCTGAAACGCAAACGAAACAGGGTGCCCGCCGGAAAAATCCAGCGCCTTTTCTATAAGTGTTTCTGCCGTTTCACCGTTCATGATGCCGAAGGCAAGATGTTCCCTGTGTTCGGAAACATCCTTGTAAAAGCAGTATTCGCACGACAGATTGCAAAGCGAGGACGCCGGCTTTATCATTATGGAAAGAGGCGGCATATTTTCCCTCCGTAAATAAAGATCCTTTTATACAATATCCGTTCCGGAGCGGCACTCCGGAACGGATATTCATCAGTTTTCTATGATGCCTCGGCGGTTTTCCTCGAAATCGTTTTGGATTTCCTGGAGCCGCTCGTTCATTTCCTCCGCAATTTCGGGGTAAACGGTTTCCCTGTTGTAATTCTCACCGGAATCATCCGTTAAAATATGGAGCCAGTTGGTTCTGTATTTATCAAAGAAAGCGGAATTGTCGTTCTGTATCCTGTCAAAATACTTAAATGTTATGTATTCGTTTTCAAGCAACACATCATAGGTGTAATCCGGGTACTGCTCAAGCACGCTTTCCGTAGTCACCGTGTACTGTATCGCCTTTATATCCTCGCGCTTCATGTGGAGAATCGGGTACTCATAGGTGTGTATAACGGTATCGTTTTGCAGCAGGTCCGCCATGGATACGCCGTCTATCACTCTGTCCGTAGGCATATAATTTTCAACCGTGCCGTCGTAGCCGGTAATGCCGCAGAGCTCAACTAAGGTGGGATACAGGTCAACAAGCGTGGCGGACTGCGTCCTCACCGTTCCTTTCTGACCGAGCGCGCCGTCGTCGTTATCCCATCTTATCATAAACGGAACCTTTTGTCCGCCCTCGTATGCCAGATATTTTCCGCCCCTGAGCTCATTTGTTGACCCCTCAAGAGCGGGCCCGTTATCGCTTGTGAATATAATTATCGTGTCCTCAAGTACGCCGAGTTCTTCCATCGTGTCAAACAAAATGCCGAGGTACGCGTCAAATTCCGTTATGCAGTCCACATATGTGCCGAGTCCCGTTGAACCGTCATAGTCGTCGCCGGCATAAACGGGCGCGTGCGGCCACGGCGAGGTATACATAGCAAAGAACGGCGAACCGGACTGCGCCTGTTCTGTTATCCACGCGGTTATCTCTTCATGTATCCATTCGGTAGCCATGGACTGATCTTCTAATTCGTCAGTGCCGTGTACTATGGTGTATTCGCCGTTTTCTTCCCTGACATGATAAAACGGGGTCATATCGTTTACATAATGGCTGCCGTAAAAATAATCGAACCCCTGGTTGGTGGGCAGGTATTCGCCGTAATCCCCCAAATGCCATTTTCCGAACATTCCCGTGGAATATCCGGCTGCCTGAAATGTTTCCGCAATCGTTATCTCGTCGCCGAGCATACCGTCTGCGTTCGCGCCGAGCTCAATGGAGTTGAATATTCTTGTCGAGGCAAACGGAGAAAGCGTGGCAACCGTTGGGTAGATGACATTGTCCGCATAGCCCCTGTAAGGGTATCTGCCCGTAAGGCAGGCAAAGCGCGCGGGCGAGCATACGGAGTATGAGGAATAGAAATTCTCAAAATTAAGACCGTTTTCCCCAATGCTGTCAATATTCGGCGTGTCGTAAATCGCTCCGTTCAGCGAAACATCGCCGTAGCCGAGGTCGTCCATCAGAATAATAAGTACATTCGGGCTGTCTGAATCGGCGGTTTTGTCCACATTATTCAGGTAATCGTCGTGCCCTTCCCACATTCTCTCCGTGTTGGGCTTTGAACGCAGGTTCATTGTAAGAACATAAAGTATGCTTGTGCCCACAAGCGCAACGCACAAAAATGAAGATGTAAGCTTTTTCGTCAGCTCTTTTTTGAAGTTCCTTTTCGCTGTGAAGAATAATCCCCATAATGCCAGCGAGCACGGAAGCACAAGCAGGAGATTTCCCAGTAATCTTGTGCCGAAGTTCCCCTCACCGGTGAGCCAGGGATGGTCCGCGGAGCTGAATCCCGCAAGACCGGAGGAGAAAGCGCCGAAGCCGGCGTCCGCGCCCCAAATGATGTAGTATACCACTATGCCCACGCAAACCGCGGCATAGCCGAAAATCATAGGCGCATAAACCTTTTTTTTGATGATCAGGGATAAAACAATAACCGCCGCCGTTATGCAGCAATACGCTACCCCCACAACCGCCACCAAGTTTAATCTGAATATCCAGATTGCAAGCATAATGCCCAGACCTAAAGCCATCATGATCATCGGAAAGACTTTTTTGCCGGTATCAAGACTGATTTTGCTCTTCATAAATGTATACCCCCTCGGATTGATTTTTTAAATACATTTATACATCTTGATAATAACAAGCTTTCCGTGTTAAGTCAACAATAAATTGAGCATTATCCCAAGAATTTTGTTAAAAGCAATATAATTATCGCCGCGGCTGCAATAACGGCAATGATTTTCACTGCGCGGCTCACCGCGTCAAACATATTCGTCGGCATTATCTGTAAAACGCCGAAATGCAGCTTTTCCTTGACCCTTTTGCCCACGATATTGCGGTATCTGAGGTCGTAGGTGTTGTAGGTGCCGTCCTTTTTCAGATTGAACATGCGCACGCCGCGGTCAAGCCCCGGCCCGTAAACATGAAATCCGGCTCCCTGCGTGTAGCCTATATCTATGCCGCGCACCTTGCCGTTAAAGGAATTGTTGTGGTCATGCCCAAAGTATATGCCCTTAACATCGCCCTTTTCCGCCATGGCGTCAAATTCACCGCTGTTTTCCATCGGGTCGGCAGGGGATTCCCGCATAAAGCCGTCTTTGTTTACCTTGTCCTTGTTGAGTATATACCATTTGCCCGCATGGTTTCTGAAGCCCTGCTGAGCGCCCTTAACATTTTTTTTGACCTCAAGCAAAAGTTCCATTACCTCGGGAACGGGAATGTGCTGGATAACGATTGACGGCACAGTGTGCCCCAGCTCCTTTTCATAGCCGTCGCGCACGCTTTTGTACCACTCTATCTGGTTCTTGTGCACATGGTCATAGCCCACTTTGAGGCTGGAATGGCTGTCGATCAGGTAAAGCAGGAATTTCGGCTCATCCCCGTCGCTTATCTCTATCACCTGATTTGCGCAGCCGTCTATCCCGGGCGTGTCCTCGCCTATAAAGCAGTCTATCTTTTTATATATCTCAAACTGCTCCTTGTTTGTAAGCCCCACCTGCCTGTCGTGATTGCCGAAGCATACCGCAAACGGTATATTCCTTGATACGGCAGGGTAGGTCAGCTCGCGCAGAACGCGCTCCACCTTTTTGGCGTTTCCCTTAAAGCTCATTTTGCCCCAGATTTGATCTCCCGAATAAACGATCAGATCCGGCTTTTCCTTTTCAATCGCCGTATTGATAAGGGCAAGCGTGTCGGGGCTTACTCTTGCCCCCTCCTGCGTGTCCGCTATCTGCATGATTTTAAAGCTGTCGCCGTTAAAATTCAGTTTCATGATTCCGCCTCCTGATTCTTGTTTTACTATACCGATTTTATTATAATATAAATTGAAGGCAATGAAAAGATGTTTTTTGGGAGATTTCTGTATGAGGATTTTAGAGAATGAATTAAAAAATAAAGCCATAAATTATGATAAATTGCTTAAATATGGTTTTATACGGCAAGACGGAGTATATCTGTATAAAACAGAAATATGTGACGGGCAATTTGAAGTGCGCGTTACAGCAGAAAACGGTAAAATGACATCAAAATTATTTGATTTATTATACGGGGACGAATATATTTTAGCAGATATTCAAGACAGTTCGGAAAAATTTGTCGGCAAAGTCAGAGAAGCGTATGAAAATGAATTAAACAATATTATAGAAAAATGTACGGTTCCCGATGTGTTTAAAAGCAAACAGGCAAGAGAAGTCATCAGATATGTTAAAGACAGCTATAATGATGACTTAGAATATTTATGGGAAAAGTTTCCGGATAACGCGGTCTGGAGAAATAAGAAAAATAAAAAATGGTATGGCATATTACTTATCATTTCCGAAAGAAAATTAAAAATAGAATCAGATAAAAGGATTGAGATTATTGATTTAAGATATTCAAAAGACAGAATAAAAGAAATTGTTGATAATAAGAAAATATTTGCAGGCTATCATATGAACAAGAATAACTGGATTACAATAAAACTTGACGGCAGTGTGAAAACAGAAACGATATTTGAGCTGATAGATGAGAGCTATAATCTATCATTAAAAAAATAGTTGTAAAATTACGGTTTATGCTGCTCTGCCAGCCATTGTTTCTCCCGCTCAACGATCCGTATGTTTACTTTTCTCAATAAGCCGTTTACAATTATGTTTGAGGAGGCGAAGAGGTGTGGATCAAGTAAAAATCGGAAAATTTATTGCGCAGCGCAGAAAAGAAAAAAAGATGACGCAGGCAGAGCTTGCGGAAAAATTGAATATAACGGACAGAGCAGTAAGTAAATGGGAAACCGGAAGAGGCATGCCGGATTCGTCCATTATGCTTGATTTATGCAGCGAGCTTGGTATCAGCGTAAATGAATTGTTGAGCGGGGAGTTGATTGAGATGAAGGAGTACAATAACAAAACAGAAGAGCTTTTGCTGAAAATGACGCAGGAAAAGGAAGAAAGAGATAAAGCGTTCTTAAATATGGAAATATTTATCGGAACATTGGTAACGGTTGTTTTGATTGCCTGTGTTTTTGTCGCATCATTTGTTCATATGCCTGCTTGGGCAAGAATCGGATTGATTTTTATAGGTCTGATTCCGTTTATCATCGGCATTGGCTATGCAATCAAAATTGAGCAAACGGCAGGTTATTATGAATGTCAAAATTGTCATTACAAATATGTGCCGGATTATAAAGCCGTTCTGCTGGCGGTGCACAGGGGCAGAACAAGAAAAATGACATGCCCCGAATGCGGTAAAAAGGCTTGGCATAAAAAGAAATTAAGCAAATAACCAATGACAAACCGTCGGGTTGCGCAACAACAGGCCGTATTTGCCGGTACCGAGTTCACTGCTTTTTAACTGCCGCGCAAGGGTAAAAACGCTCCTGCGCAGCGCACAGTATTTAAGACGAAAAAATTTCATTAAAAAAATTTAAATTTACTCTTGTTTTGTCAAATAAAATGTTGTATTATATATAGCGCACGGGCGCGTAGCTCAGTTGGGAGAGTGCTGCATTCGCATTGCAGAGGTCGAGGGTTCGACTCCCTTCGCGTCCACCATGCCGAGCCGGACGCAATTTGCGTTCCGTGCCCGGCTTTTTCTTTTGCCCTGCCGCCCGTGTTTGCGGCGTTCGTCTTTTTTGTCAATGCTTTCCGCGCCTGCGGTCGTTATGCGGCTCGCGGGCTTTATTATGCGCTGAAAACAAAAGACCGCCCGAACCATTTGGTTCAAGCGGCTTTTGCTTTTTGCCGTTTCGGCGTTATGGTCTGCCCGAGAGGGGTCGAACCTCCAATCTTCTGAATCGGAATCAGATGCATTAGCCATTGTGCTACGGGCAGGAATAAATATGTTTTTTTTATTTTACTACCTTAAAAGTATTGTTGTCAATGAAGATTTGTGGTATAATCAAAAAAAATCTAAAAGAGAAGCATATATGATCAATCTAATCCCTATGGCGCAGAGCGTTAAAACCCTGCCCGGAAGCTTCAGACTTCCTGAAAACGCTTCCGTTTATACGCAGATTGAACTGCCGCTTGTTCAAAATCAGGGCGGCAAGGATTCTCCCGTAAAGATATTTAAAGACGAGTCCCTTCAAAAAGAAGAGTACCGCCTGAAGGTCAGCGCCGGCGGCATTCAAATTTCGGCGTCGGACAGGGCAGGGGCGTATTACGCGCTGCAGTCCCTGCGCATGCTCGGCAGGCTTGACGAGGGCAATTATGATGTTCCGTTTGTTGAGATAGCCGATAAGCCGCAGTTTTCATGGCGCGGCGTGCATCTTGACGAAAGCCGCCATTTTTTCGGCGCGGAGTGTGTGAAAGCCCTGCTTGACGAGATGTTTCGCCTGAAGCTGAATGTTTTTCATTGGCATTTAACGGATGACCAGGGCTGGCGGGTGGAGATAAAAAAATATCCGCTGCTCACAAAAATCGGTTCAAAGCGCAGCTTTACCCATGTGGGTGGCTGGAAGTGCGCGCAGAAGGATAATAAACCCTACGGGTCGTATTTCTATACGCAGGAGCAGATAAGAGAGATTGTAGCTTACGCCGCCGAAAGGTGCATAAATATAGTGCCGGAAATCGATGTGCCGGCGCATTTCGCCGCGGCGCTTGCGGCTTATCCGCACCTTGCCTGCCGCAACCTTAAAAGAGAGGTTTTCGGCGAAATGGGCGGTATATTGTTTAAAAAAGCTGGCGTAACGGATTGGAACCGCCCGCTCTGCCTGGGTAAGGAAGACAGCGTTCGGTTTATTTATGATGTTTATGATGAGATCTGCTCGCTTTTCCCGTTTGAATATTTTCATGTGGGCGGCGATGAATGTGATGTTTCCGAATGGAAAACCTGCCCGGACTGCCAAAGGGTCATGAAGTCACAGGGTTATAAAAACGAGCGCGAGCTCCAAAAAAAACTCACAAACGACCTGTGCGCGTACTTAAAGCAAAAAGGCAAGCATATGATTGCTTGGAACGATGTGCTCAACCAGGGTACAGACAGGCTGGATAACAGCGTTGTGATTCAGCAGTGGCTGCCGGGGCAGGATAAAAATACAAGGCGTTTTGCCGAAAACGGCGGCAGGCTGATTATGAGCAATCATAAGTCCTTCTATTTTGATATGACTTATTCGGAAACGCCGCTCAGCTATACATATAACTTCTCGCCGAAGCGTTACGGTATAAGCGATTACAGCTCGGTTCTCGGCGTTGAGGGCGAAACATGGACGGAATGGATAGAAAATGATGACCAGCTTCAGTTCCGCCACCACCCCAGATTAGAGGCGCTTTCGGAGGTTGCGTGGACCGAAGAATCCAAACGCGGCTTTGCGCAGTTCCTTGAAAGATATAAAGCCTACAAAAGCGTGTATAAAGCGCTCGGCATGAATTTTGCGGCAGATCAAATCGCTATGCCGAAGAATCCGCTGAAGCGCGCCCGTGTATGCTATAAATTCCATAACGGCTCGCCGAATATGGAATATTATGAAAATAACAAATTAAAGGAGTCCTGTAAATGAAAATCAGTGAATTTCCGGCTGCGGTGATCAAGGAAAATGTTGAATACACCGTTAAAGAAATTACAAATGTAATCAAAAAGTACGGCCCGCGTGAGTCGGGGAACGACGCGTGCTTTGATGCTGAAAAGCATCTCAAAAAGGAGCTTGACCAGTTTTGCGATGAAACGCATTTTGAAGAGTACAAAATGGCGCCCCGCGCGTTTTTGCATTTCACAAAAGTTATTTCCGCACTGGTAATGGTAGGTATCATTGCTTCGTTTGTGCTCGTTTTCGTGCTGAATATGGAAGATTTCTTTATCGCGCACTGCATTGTCGGCGTGTGCGTAGCAGTGGCGCTGTTTATTACGGCTATGGAATTTTTGATGTATAAAAGATTTATGGACGGAATGTATAAAAAAGTTACCGGCCATAATCTTGTTGCCACAAGAAAACCGCGCGGCGAGGTCAAAAAAAGAATCGTCATCAGCGGTCACATTGACGCCGCTTACGAATGGCGCCCCATATACTATTTTAAAGATAAAGGTATGATCCTTTGGATGGGGCTTGCGATTGTCAGCGCGTTTGCGGCGCTTATCATTGCGATTATAAGCGTTATTGCCCATTTTGTGGATATGGGCGCCTTCGGCGACTTTATGCTGGATTATTCCTTCTATTTCAATGTAATAACCGCCCTTGCAATGGTGCTTTTGTTCACCTTTGTTGATTTCAGCAGGATTTCTCCCGGTGCAAATGATAATCTTACAGGTACATATGCGGCTGTCTGCGCGCTTCGTATGCTGGATATGGCCGGCGTTGAATTTGAAAACACAGAAGTTGTTGCAATGATTACGGACGGCGAAGAGGCGGGCCTCAGAGGCGCCAAGGCGTTTGCGAAGGACCATAAGGATGAATATACTGCCTCCGATGTGAAAACAGCGGTGCTCTGCGTGGATACTTTAACCGATATAGATTATCTTAATGTTTATTATAAGGATATGACGGGCACCGTTAAAAACGATAAAGCGTTTTCCCAGCTCGTTCAAAAATCCGCTGCGGAGAGCGGCTACGATTCCGCCAAGCTTGCAAATCTGTTTTTCGGCGCGTCCGACGCGGCTGCGTTTTCCCAGAACGGGATCACGGCAACCTGCCTTGCGGCAATGGATCCCGCGCCCGCCGATTATTATCATAACCGCCGCGACAGCTATGACCGCCTGAATCCCGAAGCAATAGAGATAGGCTATAAAACCGTGCTTCAAACCATATTTAATTTTGACGCTGAATAAAATTTAAAAAATAAATAGTAAATTTATCCGTGTCTACGCCGTGCATATGCACGGCGTGTTGTTTGACAGAGAGGCGAGAGAGGGGATTAATACGGCTAAGCAAAGAATACTTTGGCTTGATTTTGTAAGAAGCTTTGCTATATTGAGCGTTGTTTTAATGCACTGTACTGACCGTATTTATAATATGGAATCCGATGATATATTGTCGCTGGGTGTATTTTCAGCCGTATTCAGCGACATTTGTTCGGCTTTGGGCAGGCTTGGCGTGCCTCTGTTTTTGATGCTGACAGGTTATCTTTTGCTGGACCGTGATTATTCTTCTTCGGAAAAAATATTTGCTTTTTATAAGCATAATCTTTTGCCGCTTGTTATAACCTGCGAGGCGTGGATACTGATTTACGGCGTTATACTGTTTAACAGCAGTTCTGTTGATTATCAGGCTGTAGACCTTGTCAATAATATGCTGTTCTTAAGCTCCCACCATTACGGGCATATGTGGTATATCCCGGTCATCATCGGCATTTATATTGTTTTGCCGTTTGTTTCAAATGCGGTGAAAAAAATTTCTTTAAAAGCTTTAAGTGTGCCGCTTGTGTTTGCTTTTGCGCTGTTTTTTGTGTTCCGCTTTTTGAGCCTTGCTCAAGACGCGCTCGGCTGGCAGATCGCGCTTTCAAGCAAGCTGGATACAGCGTTTTTGGGCGGCGTTTACGGGTTTTATGTGCTTATGGGCTTGGTGTGCAAAAGGGGAGGATTTAAAAAAATCCCTGGTTTTGCAGTTTCTCTTTTGTTTTTGATGATGTTTGTGCTTTCCGCGGCCACCGAGTATTATTTCAGAACGATAGGCTATGAATATCATCTGTGGTACGATTATTTGCCGCTCATGATATGCGGCGTTTGCGCGTTTGAACGGCTTTCGAGAGTGAATTTTAATAAAAAAGCATTCAAAAGTCTTGTGCCGGCGGCTGCCTCCGTTTCAAAAACGGCGTTTGCAATATTTTTTATACATGTACCTGTTCGGAATTGGCTTGAACCGGCGGTTGAAGGCTTCGGCTTATCGCTGCCGCTGACGGTTGTTATTTATTTTGTTGCAGTGTTTCTTTTGAGCGCCGCCGCCGCTTTTGCGGTTTCCAAAATACCGCTTGTCAATAAAGTTCTTGCCAATGTAAAAAGCTGATTCAATAAAAACCCGCCGTTCACTTCAATGTCACAGTGAACAGCGGGTCTTTTTGTTGTGATTCCGTCTAAGGGCTTTTGCAGCGCCGCGTTTTATTTTTTTGGTACACGGCGTACCGCGCCGCAAGATCGCTTTTAAAGCTGTCAGCAAATCATGCCGTTTTCAATCCACCGAATCACAGATGGAAATTCTTCTTTGTAAATGTCAAGCCTGTCCGTATTTGAATCCACAAAGGCAAGAAATTCATCCGCATCCTCAA
>CAYOPQ010000004.1:0-46157 GCA_964405895.1 uncultured Bacteroides sp.
GCACCCGCTCGCAAAATGCGAAATCCGAATCGATTTCTCGGCAGCCTATCAGCGTATCCGTCTGCGCGCGTGCGGGCTGTAAATCTTTTGCCGTGCGCGCTGTTTGAAAATACATATTGACAAAATGGGCTGCATATGCTATAAAGAAACTGTACTAAGCGTAATAGTACAGTAAGAACAATATGACAATTCATGACAGCCGCAGGCGATTTTAAAAAAGCAGGTGATTCAAATTGTTGTTTACCCTTGATCAGCGAAGCCGTGAACCCATATATCTTCAGCTTGAAAAGGAAATCATAAAATTTATCAATCTGGGCGTGTATGAGGCAGACAGTCCCTTGCCGTCTGTCCGCGCGCTTGCGGCGCAGCTTTCGATAAATCCGAATACTGTATCAAAGGCTTACAAGGATTTGGAGCAGCACGGGATAATCTATACGGTTGTGGGAAAGGGTGTTTTTGTAAGTGAAACAGACCTTTCAACAGTGCAGCATGAGGCGGAAAAACAGCTTGCCGCCGCTTTGAAGGACGCTAAAAATGCCGGCATTGAAAAAGCGCAGGCAATGAAAATCGTAAATTCTGTATGGGAGGGAAACTCATGATACAAATTAAAGAACTAACCAAATGCTTCGGGGAAACCAAGGCGCTCAACGGCGTTTCGCTTGATGTGGCCGACGGTTCCGTTTTCGGGCTTGTAGGCTCAAACGGCGCGGGGAAAAGCACGCTTTTAAGGGTGCTTTCAGGCGTTTATGAGCCGGACGGCGGCAGCGCGCTTATAAACGGAGAGGCGCCGTTTGAAAACACAAAAATAAAAAACAAAATCGCGTTCGTTTCGGATTTTCCGTATTTTTATCCGGGCGCAACGCTTGATTCAATGATGTGCTATTACAGATGGGCGTACTCCGATTGGGATGATGTAAGGTACAAGAACCTAAAAGGGCTTTTTCCGCTTCTGTCAAACCGGAAGCTTTCCGCAATGAGCAAGGGAATGCAGCGCCAGGCGGCTATCGTTCTTGCGCTGTCCCACGCGCCGCAGTATATCTTTTTTGACGAGATATTTGACGGGCTTGACCCCGTTATGCGCGAGCTTGTTAAAAAAATCCTTATAGAATATATTTCGGCAACAAACGCGAGCGTTGTGATCGCAACGCATAATCTGCGCGAGCTGGAAGGCTTTTGCGATCATATCGGCTTGCTGCACCAGGGCGGCGTGCTGCTTGAAAAGGATATAGCCTCGGAAATGGACGGCGTTTTCAGAGTGCAGTTTGTTATGGAGCCTTCGGATTTTGAGGAGATAAGGGGCGGCCTTAATATCGTAAAAGAGGCGCATCAGGGTAAAATGACAGAGCTTACGGTCAAGGGCGCCGAGGAGGAAATATGCGGCGTGATACAGTCCAAAGCCCCGGTGTTTTTTGAGGCGCTCCCGCTTACGCTGGAGGAATTGTTTATCAATGAAATGGAGGGTGCAGGCTATGAAATCAGCAAGATGTTCAACTAAGCGCGGCTTTTCCGCGGCGTTCAAGACAACGGCGCTCCGCCGTTGCGCCGGCTCTGTTATCATTACGGTAATCTGCGGTCTGATTTCTGTTATTATGAACGGTGCCAGCCTTTTTACCGGTAACTACTATGAAGAGGGAGCCGTTATCGGATTTGAGGAAATCAAGTCTTCTGTGACAACATGGACCTCGCTGATCTTTTTGGCGGTGTTGATTTATCTTTTGATTTTCACCTGCGATATGTTCGGGCTGTTTTACAAGCGGCGCGCGTGCGACTATTATTTGGCGCTGCCGATAAAGCGGGAAGCAATATATAACGCAAACTTTCTTTACGGCGTGCTTTCCGTTATCCCCGCCTTCATTGTTTCGGCGGTTTTATATGCCTCAATAACGGGAACAGCGATTAAAGAACATGGAGTGACGGTAACCGGTGAAGGCATGGGTCGGTTTGCGCTCCAGATTGGCTGTATGTTCCTTACACTGCTTGCGGCATACGCGTCGTTCAGCATGTGCGCTGTGGCGGCAGGCAAAAAATCGCAGTACTTCCTGTACTGTATCACATGCTTGTTTTCCGCGCCGGTATTGGTAAACGGTCTTGTCAGCGAACTGAATACCGTTTGGGGCGTCGGCATTGATGTTATAAAATTCTCGGCTTTTACCCCGCCTGCGGTGCTGATAAGCATGTTTACAGACTACAGCTTCGGCAATACACGGTATTTTTACCTGATTATGGCTGTCATGCTGCTGGAAGCTGCCGCAATGTACGCGGCAGGGCTTGTTACCTTCAAACGCCGTAAGGCTGAAACGGCGGAGGACGGCAAACAGGAAGCCCCGATAAAATATCTGCTTATGGCAGTTTTCGCGGGCGCCGGCTATGTGGTTTTTGCAAATAATGAAAGTCTTGCGCTGTCTATACTGCTCGGTGTCTTTGGGGTGTTTATATGCGCCGTTGTGTTTGCCGCGGCAAGCTTCCGCCGCAAAAGGCTGTTCAGTAAAAAAACAGCTGCGGCTTTCGGCGCGGCGGCGCTGGTCTGCCTGCTGTTTTCCGTGTGCGTAAATCTCTTTAATTATTCGGATTATGTTACATATGTCCCCGATGCGGACGATATTGAAAGCGTAACGGTAACGCAGGATTCCTCGTGGAGCTATATGGAAAGTTCCTATATATACTCGCTGTTTTATACAATGATTCTTGATGAATATGATGACAGCGTCAGCGTCACGCTTTCACAGCCGGAAAATATCAGCGCCGTAACCGATTTCCATTCAAGTGCCGTTACAGACACAGTTCGGAACTACACTTATTCCTACGATTATGATTATGACTATGATTATGATACGGATTACGAGACTTACGAGGATTACGGAGATATAGAAATCTATGATCTTGGAACCGGGTTTGACTGGCTGGACGGTTTACCCATAAGCTGCGAGATAAAATACACGCTCAAGGACGGCTCAACGGTTTCCCGCACATATTATATAGAGTATAATCTGTGGGATCAATTCATACCCATATTCCAAAATGAAGAGGCGCTGCTGCAAACGGAGCCCTATTCCTATGATGATGAAGAGGTTATGCTTATCTATTTGCACTATTATAACTCTTCATATGATGAAGATGAAGACCATGAATATCTTTTGACGGGTCAGGCGTGGCAGGAGCTGCGTGCATGTGCCGTGGAGGATAAGCTTGAGGCAAGCAGCTATGATTTTTATTTATCGGATTATAACAGCATAGGCTATATGACCGTTTATACGCTTAATCCGGAGCTTTCGGAGGAGGAGAAGGAAGAAATAAAAGAAATGACGCCGCGTGAGCGTATGGAGTGTTATGATTCCTATTGGTATTCGTGGAACGGGGCGGAAGTACTGCCGTTCAACAGCGCCGATATTTATATATCTTCCGCTGACGAAAGGCTTCTTTCCGGTCTGAACGCCGCAGAAAAAGAACTGTATGCTTAAATCTATATTATTTAGGATTATGGATGCGTTCATGTGAAAACCGCCGCCAAAGCTTTCTGCTTCGGCGGCGGTTGTGGTTTTTATTAAAAAACCGCGCACTGCGGCGCGGAATGACACTTTATTTTTTTACTATCTCAACAGAGAGAAGCCGATATCTATCGCTCCGCTCAGCAGGCGCGATGTTTTCCGCATGCCTATCGTTTCTGTTATCCACAGAATGATAAGCGCAATCAAAATTGCGATTAAAAGTGTTTCTTTCTTCATTTTACGCACCTCCGAGGCTTTGTTCAACGGTTATTTTATATATTTCAGCTAATAATATTATAAACTTTTTTTGAAATAAATCAATACCGCTGTGCAAATTATATCCCATTTATTTTTGCGATAATTAGATAGATTAAACAAAAATGAAAAATAAGGTTGAAAAACCCCCGTTTCTGTTTTATAATACTACCGATTAGTATAAAAGCGGAGAGATTTTCATGCAAAACCTTATTTTTAATACGGGCGCGGTTCCTGTTACCGCCCAAACATATAAAGAATATCTTGAAGGAGTTGATTGGGTGCTCACATCGGAGGTTGTTATTGCCGGCATCATCATCGTTATGCTGGTGCTGATACTGCTTATTCTCATTTTCAAGGGCTTCGGCAAAGCCGTTTCAAAAAAAGAGCAGGCGCCGTTACAGAGCAGTGCTCCCGCTCCCGTACCAGCAGCGCCTTCCGCTCCCGCCGCTCCGGCTGCTGCGGCTGCTCCGAGCGGAGTCAGCGCGGATATCGTTGCCGCCATTACTGCGGCAATCCACACGGCAAACGGCGGCAGGCAGGTCACGATCCGCTCTATAAGGGTAAAAAATGTTCCCGGCAGAAACCCGTGGGCTGCCGCGGCTATTGCAGAGAATACAAAGCCGTTTTAGCTTTTATTGTCTGCCGCGCGGCTTAAATGCGGCAGGCGCGCGGTTTTGATGATTCCCATCGCTTTTTAACGGGTTTGCGGCAATTCCCGTTTTTCAGCGTTGTTTTTAACGGAGGATTTATATATGGAAGTTTTACAGGGTGTTTGGAGTGCCTTTGTTGAGATCTTGCAAAACAGCGGCTACGCTTATTTCTTTACGGACGGCGGCTATCTGAATCTGATCATGATATGCGTTTCGTTTTTCTTTTTGTGGCTCGGTATCAAAAAGGGTTTTGAGCCGCTTCTCATGATACCCATAGCCTTCGGCATGCTTCTTGCGAATATTCCCAGCGCCAATCTTGCCGTGCAGTACAGCGACCTTCAGGGCTTTATAGACCTTCTTGCCGGCAGGCTGGTGGATGACGCGGGGCAGGTATGCACGCCGGGTCTTATGGATTTCCTGTATTTCGGTGTAAAAGCCGGCATCTATCCGCCGCTTATCTTCCTCGGCATCGGCGCAATGACGGATTTTTCTCCCCTTATTGCAAATCCGTCCAGCTTTATACTCGGCGCCGCGGCGCAGCTGGGCATATTCTTCACATATATCGGTGCAACGCTCCTCAAATTTACGCCGGAGGAGGCAGGCTCAATAGCAATTATCGGCGGTGCGGACGGCCCTACGGCAATTTTCGTAACCTCACAGCTCGCCCCCGAAATGCTGGGCACCATAGCGGTTGCGGCATATTCTTATATGGCGCTTGTGCCGGTTATACAGCCGCCTATCATGCGCGCGCTCACAACAAAAAAAGAGCGCAGCGTGGTCATGGATACCCTGCGCCCTGTTTCCAAGCTTGAAAAAATACTGTTCCCCATAATGGTAACCGTTATTGTTTCGCTTCTCCTGCCGGACGCGGCGTCACTTGTAGGCATGCTCATGTTCGGCAACCTGCTTAAAGAGAGCGGCAGAACGGAAAGAATAGCCAAAGCGGCTCAAAACGAGCTTATGAATATTATCACGATTGTTCTCGGCCTTTCCGTAGGCGCAACCACAAGCGCGCAGAGCTTCCTCACCGCAAAATCGCTGGGCGTAATCGTTCTCGGTCTCATCGCGTTTTCGGTGGGCACTGCCGGCGGCGTTCTTTTCGGTAAGCTTATGTATGTTATCACAAAGGGCAAGGTAAACCCGCTGATCGGTTCGGCAGGCGTTTCTGCCGTGCCTATGGCGGCGCGCGTCAGCCAAAAGGAAGGTCAAAAGGAAAATCCCTCGAATTTCCTGCTTATGCACGCTATGGGCCCGAATGTTTCCGGTGTTATCGGTTCTGCGGTCGCGGCGGGCGTTCTGCTCACGCTGCTCGGCTAAGCAAACCGTTTCGGCAGCGCTTCGGCGGTTATAAAAGTGAATAAAACGGGGTGTCGCTCGGCGCCCCTTTTTTGTCTGCTGTTTTACGGCGGCAGTTTTTTTATTAAAATTTTTTATGAGGTGTATATATGGCTCTGAATGAAATGCAGCAGCAGGCTGTGAATTATACGGAAGGCCCTCTTCTTATTCTTGCCGGCGCCGGTTCCGGCAAAACCACGGTGCTTGTGAACCGCGTTGGGCATATCATTGAAAGCGGGCTTGCCAGACCGTGGCAGGTGCTTGCCATTACCTTTACCAATAAGGCGGCGGGCGAGATCCGCGAAAGGCTTACCTCCGCCGTGGGCGAAGAGGCGCGCGATATATGGGCGCATACCTTCCATTCCTGCTGCGGCAGGATACTCAGGAGATTTGCGGACAGAATCGGCTTTACCTCCCACTTTACGATATATGATACGGATGATCAAAAGCGGGTTATGAAGCACTGCCAAAAATCGCTCGGCATATCGGATAAGGTTCTGCACCATAAGTCCATCCTTGCCGAAATGAGCGCGGCGAAGGACAGCCTTATAGGTCCCGCGGAGTATAAAGAGCATTCGCAAAGCGATTTCAGAAAGGCAAGGATAGCCGAGTGCTACGAGCTTTATCAGAAAGAGCTGCTGAAGGCGGACGCCATGGATTTTGACGATATGATCTTCAATACGGTAAAGCTGCTCAATGAAAACGAGGATGTTTTGGAGCTTTATCAAAAGCAGTTCAAATATATACTTGTTGACGAGTATCAGGATACCTCCCATGCGCAGTATGTGCTGGTATCCCTGCTTGCGGACGGGTATAAGAATATCTGCGTTGTAGGCGATGACGACCAGAGCATTTACCGTTTCCGCGGCGCTACCATAGAAAATATACTTTCGTTTGAGCACCGCTATAAGGACGCAAAGGTCATCCGTCTGGAACAGAATTACCGCTCCACGCAGAATATTTTGGACGCGGCAAACGCCGTTATATCCAACAATAAGAACCGTAAGGGCAAAAATCTTTGGACCGCAGCCGGCGCTGGGGAAAAGATCATAGAAAACACCTTGGAGGACGAGGCGGACGAAGCTTCCTTTATTGCCAGGGAGATATTGAAAAATGTAAAAGACGGCAAAAAAATGGGCGATCACGCAATCCTTTACAGGATGAACGCCCAGTCCAGAAATATAGAAATAACGCTTGCAAAAAGCGGGATACCGCATGTTGTTATAGGCGGTCACAGATTCTTTGACCGCAAGGAAATCAAGGACATCGTCAGCTATTTTGCGGTTATCAACAACCCGGCTGATAATGTGAGGCTTCAGCGCATAATCAATGTGCCCAAGCGCGGTATAGGGGATACGATGTTTGCCAATATCATGGATATTGCCACGGGTATCGGTATCTCCGCCTTTGAGGTGTGCGAGCGCGCCGACGAGTTTGACAAAACACAGCGCTCCGCCCGGCGTCTGAACGAGTTTACAGAGCTTATAAAGCACTTTCAGCAGTGCCTTGAGGACGGTATGCCGCTTTCCGAGCTTCTTCAGGAAATCATGGATAAAACGGGTTATGACGCATATCTTGACGAGGATCCCGATACCGCTAAGGACAGGAAAGACAACATCAGCGAGCTTTCAACGATGTTCATACGCTATCAGCAGGAAAACGAGGATTTTGAGCTGTCCGATTTTTTGGAGGATGTTGCCCTCGTTTCGGATATTGATACATATAACAGCAATGAGGACGCAGTTGTACTCATGACGCTTCATGCCGCAAAGGGGCTTGAATTCCCCGTTGTGTTTATTCCCGGTATGGAGGATGGCATATTCCCCGGCAGCCAGTCCCTTTTCAGCGAGGAGGATTTGGAAGAGGAACGCCGCCTCGCTTATGTGGGCATAACCCGCGCCAAGGAAAAGCTGTATCTTCTTAACGCGCGCCGCCGCATGCTTTACGGCACCACCGGAAGAAATACGCCGTCAAGATTTCTGCGTGAGATTCCCGCGAATGTGGTCAATGATATAACCGTTCACGCGTTCACGCCGCGCGGTGCGTTTACAAGAAGCGCCTTTGCGGAAAATCCGCAGGCGAAAAGCGCTGTTGCCTCTCACAAATTCGGGCAGGTCGGCTATGAGCATTCGGCTTCGGGCGCGGATTACGCAGTGGGCGATACGGTTCGCCACAAGACTTTCGGCACAGGCGTCATATTGTCCGCAAGGCCAATGGGCAACGATATGCTGCTTGAGATCGCTTTTGATAAGGCGGGTACAAAAAAGCTTATGGCGAATTTCGCCAAGCTGGATAAGATGTAAAAAAATAAGGCTGCCGAGAAATCGATTCGGATTTCGCATTTTGCGAGCGGAAGCTTACAAAAGGCGGAAAGTGCAAAAACCGCACGGCTGTGCGGTTTTTAACTTTTATTGTAAATAAATAGATTAAAATTCACTTTATTTAAAACAATTTAGCGATAGTCGTTATATTTCAGTTTAACAGAAAAACATTAACTTCTGCGCGTTCCGGACGACTTTATCGACAGCCTACGGGGCTGCCGGCGGCAGCCCCGGATTGCCGCGCATCAGCTGTTTTCGCTTGTTGAGTCCGTATTACAGCCGCAGGCGCTTGAACTGTCTGCTTTTTCGGGCGGGAAAAATTCGTCAACGGGAAATTCAATGCTTTGGAAGGTGTCGCAGGGGTTCTGCGTGTTGCACTCACATTCCCTCTGCGGAATGCAGTAATCGTATGCGGGTATAAGGATCTGAACATCTCTTTCCATCTGAACGATGCTGAAGAGACCCAGCGTTACAAGCACGGCTTTTGTTGCTCCGGCACTCGGCACCGTGTCCTGAGAATTTTGCAGGATAGACTGGGGAAACGAGGTGCAAATCGGAATACAGCAGTCGCACAGGTCAATTACATCGCTCGCTAAAATCACCGGGTCAACCGCCTGAACCTTTGCGGTGGGGTTTGTATAGCTCGGCGCTTCCGGGCAGTCCGTGGTTTCGGAGGCGGGGTTTGAGGTGAATACCTTAACATTGCCTTCCGAGCCGTAAAGTATACATTTCTTTGTGAACTGCGCGTAGCCCACGGCAACCTCCGGCGTTGTGCACGGCGCTGAGTAAGTATCGAATTCAAGGCGGAAATAGAATGTAATATCAACCGAATAGTAGCCCCTGTTAAAAGGCACTTCGTCCACATCAATGGAAACGGAAACAACCTCACATTCACGGCATTTTACATTTACCGCCTCGTCAATAAGCCTTTGGCTCCTTGAAAAAAAGGTAACTCTTAAGTCTTCAAGGCAGTCCTTTGAAACGCAGCTGTCATAAATGCGCTTTGTGTCTACGCACACGGCTTCATTTATGCGGTTCTCACCGGCGTTGATAATGGTGTTTGCCATAAAAAAACTCCTTTGCAGAATATTTGAAGCTAACTTCATATCATTCTATGCAGGAGTTTTTTTGTTGACAGTTATATTGCGGTTTTTTTAAACTTTTTTTAATGATTTAATCAAACACAGGGTACATCCTTCGGTAAAGCGCGTTGATTTTCCTGAAATAGGCGGCGTCCACGCTGTCAACCGTGTCCCGCGTTGTGCGGAAACGCCAGTTTTTATCGGCAACGCCCGGAACATTCATACGCGCGTCGCTGCCGAAGCCGCACATATCCTGAAACGAGATTACAGCCACATTGGAGCTGCTCTTCCATACGGCTTCAATGATTTTGCGGCAGGCAGGGCTATTGTAGCCGCCCTCGCCCCAGTTATCGCCCTCAAAGCCGCAGTAATCCAGCGCAAAGCGCCGCTGCTCCTCATCGGCTTCCCACAGCCATCCGAGCAGCGTGTTATTATCGTGCGTACCAACATAATTTATGCTGTTTTGCACCGCGTTGTGCGGCAGGTGCGCCGAATCCGCGTGCGCGTCAAAGCCGAACTGCACCACCTTCATGCCGGGGAAGCCCGTGCTTTCAAGCAGCCTTGTAACATCCTCGCCGAAGGTGCCGAGATCCTCCGCAATGATGGGCGCGTTCGGATATTTTTCAAACACCTTGTTAAAAAGCTCCATGCCGGGGCCGTTGTGCCATTTGCCGTTTTTGGCGTTTTCTGCGTCGGCGTCCACCTCGTAATAGCTTGCAAAGGCGCGGAAATGATCTATGCGAACAATGTCAAATGTTTTGAGCGCCGCGGAGATTCTGGACAGCCACCAGTCAAAGCCGTCCTTCCGCATGGCGTCCCAGTCATATATCGGGTTGCCCCAAAGCTGGCCGTCCTCGCTGAAATAATCCGGGGGCACGCCGGCAACCTTCTTGGGCTTAAGCGTTTTTCCGTCTATTTTAAACAGCGGCAGATCCGCCCAAACATCAACGCTGTCCATCGCAACATACATCGGCATATCGCCTATGATTGCAATGCCCTTTTCGTTTGCATATTTTTTTATCTCAAACCACTGCTTGTAGAATAGGAACTGCACGAATTTCCAAAACGCGGCGCTCTCTTCAAAGGAATAAATATCTTTGATGCAGCTTGCGTAAACAGCCTGCTCTTTCTTCCACGCCCACCAGGGCTTGCCGCCGTTTTGCTCCTTTGCAGCCATATAAACGGCGTAGTCGGTGAGCCACGGGTTTTCAAGCTCGAATTCCTTGATCTGCGCCGCGGTCTTTCCGTCTATCGCGGCAAAAGCCTTTTTCAGCAGGGCGTATCTTTTTTCGGCGGCAAATTCGTAATCGGCGGTATACGGCGTTCCCGCGTATACATTTTCGTCCGCGTCGCTTTGGCTCACAAGCCCCATATCGCAGAGCGCCTGAGGGTCGATAAAAAGATAATTCCCGGCAAACGCGCTCGGCGAGCAGTAAGGGCTGCCGGAGCCGTCAACGGGGTTAAAAGGCAGAACCTGCCAGTAGGAAAATCCCATATCGCTTATTTTATCAATGAAGTGCTTTGCATTGCCGTCAAACACACCGATTCCGTATCTTCCGGGCAGAGAGCTTATGTGCATAAGCACGCCTGCGCCTCTTTTTTTCAGCATTTTGCATACCCTTTCCCGCCGCAAAGGCGAAATCAATTTATCATTCCATTTAATTTTACCAAAAACAAGGCGTTTTGGCAATACAAACAGAAAAACAAACCGGCATATATTAGGCATATATTATTTTAAATAAATTAATAAATTATTATTGAATATAGAAATGTACTTTGGTATAATTGAATCCAATGTGGAAAAGTGTTTGTATCAGCTGAAAGCAGAAAGGGGCGGGGGATGGAAACCGTTAAGATAAAAGCGGCTGCCGTGCCGCAAACCGAACTCAATATACAAAAGGAATATTGTAAAAAGGTCGGCGCCCTGCTGGCACAGCGGTATGAAACACAGCCGCTTGCCTGCGTCGTTACCTACGGCTGCCAGCAAAATGTTGCGGACAGCGAAAAAATCAAAGGCATGCTTGCCCAAATGGGATACGGCTTTACGGAGGAGCGCAAAAAAGCCAGGCTCGTTATTTTTAATACCTGCGCCGTGCGCGAGCATGCGGAGGACAGGGTGTTCGGCAATGTGGGCGCCCTGAAAAAATACAAGTATGAAAATCCGGGAACCGTTATTGCCTGTTGCGGCTGTATGATGCAGCAAAAGCATATTGCGGAAAGGATAAAAAAGAGCTTCCCGTTTGTTGATCTCGTTTTCGGCACCCATGTGGTGCACCGCCTGCCGGAGCTCATATATAAAACGCTCACCGGCAAAAAGCGCGTGTTTGAAACGCCGGATATGGACGGCGTTATAGCAGAGGGCGTGCCGGTTTTAAGGGACGAGGATAAGCGTGCGTGGCTGCCCATTATGTACGGCTGCAATAATTTCTGCACCTACTGCATCGTTCCGTATGTGCGCGGCAGGGAGCGCAGCCGCGACCCTGACCAAATCCTGAAAGAAGCGGAAGAGCTTGTTAAAAACGGCTGTAAAGAGATAACGCTTTTGGGGCAGAATGTAAATTCATACGGCAAAAATCTGGAACCGCGCGTAACATTCGCGCAGCTCCTTGAGAGGATAAATGATATAGACGGCGATTTCAGGATTCGCTTTATGACAAGCCATCCCAAGGACTGCACCAAGGAATTGCTGGAAACCATGGCGCGGTGCGATAAGGTGGCAAAGCACCTGCACCTGCCGTTTCAAAGCGGAAACAACCGTGTGCTTAAAGCGATGAACCGCAATTATACAAGGGAAAAATATCTGTCCCTTATAAACTATGCTAAAGCGCTTATGGGGGATCAGCTTTCCATCACCTCGGATATCATCGTCGGCTTCCCCGGCGAAACCTATGAGGAATTTCTTGATACGCTCTCTCTTATCAAAGAGGTAAAATTCACCTCGCTTTTTACATTCATCTATTCGCCGCGCAGCGGCACTCCGGCAGCGGAGATGGCAGATCCGGTGCCCGCTGAGGAAAAGGGCAGATGGCTCAGGCAGCTCCTTGCAGAGCAGGAAAAGATATCCGCCCAAAATATGCAGAAATACGCCGGCAAAACCTTTAAGTGCTTCATTTACGGCAAGGGAAAGCACGGCGAGCATTCGCTTGAGGCAAGAACGGACGGAAATATCATTATTGAATTTGACGGCGATGAAGATATGATCGGCACATTCAAAAATATAACCGTTACAGAGCCGCTCACATATGTTTTAAAGGGTGAGCTTGCGGAATAATATAATATAATATTAAACCATTTGAAAGGAAAAATTTGATTATGTCACTTGAAAACGCACTCCGTGAACTCGGAAAGGAAATTCAGAAAGACGCCCGCTTTCAGGCGCTGCAGGATGCCGCGGCAAAGAATGACGCGGATTCCGAGCTTCAGGAACAGATGAAGCAGCTTCAGCTTTATTCGCTCAAATACCAGCAGGAAACGGGCAAGGGCGACGACGCGGACAGCGCCAAAACAGAACAGCTTCAGGCGGATTATCAGAAACTTTATGAGGAAATTATGAAAAATGAGAATATGGAGGCGTATTCCGCCGCCGCGTCCCAGATGAAGGAAATGGCGCAGTATATCAGCAAGATGATCGGCCTTTTCTTTGACGGGGAGGACCCCGAAACCTGTCAGGTTCCGGAGGAATCCTGCACGCATAATTGCTCCACCTGTGGCGGCGCGTGCGGCTTCTGATTTACACGCCGCAGATAAAAATATGCTTAAAGGAGGAGAATGATGGCGGGTAAAAAGCAAAGCGGCCTTTCGCCTATGATGGAGCAGTATTTTGAAATCAAAAACCAATATCCCGATATGCTTTTGTTCTTTCGCTTGGGCGATTTTTACGAGATGTTTTTTGAAGACGCCAAAATTGCCTCCGAGGAGCTGGACCTTGTGCTGACGGGCAGGGACTGCGGGCAGGATGAGCGCGCCCCCATGTGCGGCGTGCCGTTCCATTCCGCAGACAGCTATATCGCAAAGCTTGTGAACAGGGGCTATAAGGTTGCAATCTGCGAGCAGCTTGAGGACCCTAAGCTGGTAAAAGGGCTCGTTAAGCGCGATGTGGTCAGAATCATCACGCCCGGCACCGTCATAGAAGGCAATATGCTTGAGGACGGCGTGAATAACTACCTTTGCTGCATTTGCAAAACGGATAACGAAACGGGTATATGCTTTGCGGATATATCCACCTCGGAATTCCATCTCACCGCCGTTAAGGGCGGCAACGCGCAGGAGCAGATTACCGAAAGGCTCGCAACCTACCGCCCGAAAGAGGTGCTTGTGAATTCCGCCGCTCTTGATTATACGGAAGTGGCAAAATTCATTAAAGAGCGCCTGGAAACAAAAACCCAGCTTTTGGATGATGAAAAATTCAGCTTTGAGGGCGCAACGGATCTGATACTTGAAACGCTCGGCAAAAAAGATATAGACAGGCTTTCGCTCGGAAGCAGCAAAAGCGTTGTGTGCGCGCTCGGGGCGGTCATAGATTATCTTAAAGAGGTGCAAAAAAAGGACGGGCTTGAGGCGCCGGCGGATATAGATTATTTTGACGGCTCGGAATATATGAAGCTCGATATGAATACCCGCCGCAATCTGGAGCTCACAAGCTCTATGATGACGGGCAATAAAAAGCATTCCCTGTTGTGGGTGCTTGATAAAACGAAAACCGCCATGGGCAAGCGCATGATCCGCAGCTGGCTCGATATGCCGCTGATGTCTCCCGCGGGGATAACAAGGCGGCAGAACGCCGTAGCCGAGCTTGCCGACAATCCGGAAATCCGAGATAAGATAAGGACCGCGCTCACCGGCGTCAGCGATGTGGAAAGGCTTTTGGCGCGCGTTGCGTATTCTACGGCAAATGCAAAAGAGCTCCGCTCTCTTCAGGCAACATGCGAAAAGCTGCCGCAGATCAAAGAGATACTGTCCTCAGCGTCCGGCGCGTACCTTAAAGACATATTTGCCAATATAGATACGCTGTCCGATGTGCGGGAGCTTATTGAACGCGCAATCGTAGACGAGCCCCCGTTCTCGCTCAGAGAGGGCGGTATGATACGCAGGGGCTTCAGCCCGGAACTGGATGAGCTCAAAGATATTATGGAGGACGGTGCCGGTGTGATCGCCTCCATAGAGGCGCGCGAGCGTGAAAAAACCGGTATACCGAAGCTCAAGGTGGGCTATAACCGCGTTTTCGGATACTATATAGAAGTCACGAATTCTTACAAGGAACTCGTGCCGCAGGATTACATAAGAAAGCAGACCCTTACAAATTGTGAAAGATATATAACGCAGGAATTAAAGGAGCTTGAGGGCAAGGTGCTCGGCGCTAAGGACAGAGCCGTAGCCCTTGAATACGAGGTGTTCTGCCGCGTCCGTGAAAGCGTTTCAAACGAGGCGCAGCGGATACAGCAGACGGCAAAAGCGCTTGCGGCGCTCGATACGCTGGCTTCGCTTGCCGAGGTCGCGGTAACGAACAATTATGTCTGCCCGCAGATCAATACCGGCGGCGTGATTGATATAAAGGACGGCAGGCACCCGGTGGTGGAGGCGCTTATGGACGGCGCCCCGTTCGTCCCGAACGATACATTGCTTGACAAGGGCGAAAACCGCTGCATGATAATAACAGGGCCTAATATGGCAGGCAAATCAACATATATGCGGCAGATCGCGCTTATCGTTTTGATGGCGCAGATCGGCTCGTTTGTACCGGCGCGCAGCGCCAGCATAGGCATTACGGACGCTATTTTTACAAGGGTGGGCGCGTCAGACGATCTTGCAACCGGCCGCTCAACCTTTATGGTTGAGATGAGCGAGGTTTCATCCATACTTAAAAACGCAACGCCGAACAGCCTGATCATATTGGACGAGATCGGCAGGGGCACCTCAACCTTTGACGGTATGAGCATAGCCCGCGCGGTGCTTGAATATGTCTGCAAAAAGAAAACGCTCGGCGCAAAGGCGCTTTTCGCAACGCATTATCATGAGCTCACGGCAATGGAGGGTATGCTGGACGGCGTTAAAAATTATTCCATTGCAGTAAAAAAACGCGGCGACGACATTACCTTCCTGCGCAGAATCGTGCGCGGCGGGGCTGATGAAAGCTTCGGCATAGAAGTGGCAAAGCTTGCCGGTGTGCCGGACGGTGTAGTGCGCCGCGCTAAGGCAATACTCAAAGAGCTTGAGAAAAATAAAGTCAATATTGAATTCAAGGCGCAGGATGCCGTTGTTGAGGAAGAGGAAGAGATACAGTATAATTTTACCGCAAACGGCAAAAATGAGATACTTGAAATCCTGAAAGCAACGGATGTCAATACGCTTACGCCGATAGAGGCAATGCAAACACTGTATGATTTAAAGAAAAAAGCAGAGGAATTAAGCTGAGAAAAGAGGTGATATGCGTGGCGCATATACATGTTTTACCCAAAGAGGTTTACAGCCTTATAGCCGCCGGCGAGGTGGTTGAAAGGCCCATGAGCGTCGTAAAGGAAATGCTTGAAAATTCTATAGATGCGGGCGCGCGGCATATCACCGTTGAAATAAAAAACGGCGGCACCACCTATATCCGCATAACGGATGACGGCAGCGGCATCGCGAGGGAAGACGTTAAAAATGTTTTTGTTTCCCATGCCACGTCAAAGATAGCCACGGGCGAGGATCTGAATGCAATCGGCACGCTCGGCTTCAGGGGAGAGGCAATGGCGTCCATCGCGGCGGTGGCAAAGGTGGAAATGCTTACAAAGACGCATCATGAACGCACGGGAACGCGGTACGAGATCCGCGGCGGAGAGGAAATCAGCCTTTCGGACGCGGGCTGCCCGTCCGGGACTACGGTCGTTGTAAGAGACCTTTTCTTCAATGTTCCGGCAAGGATGAAATTCCTTAAAAAAGATGTTACGGAGGGCAATGCCGTTCAGGGCGTTGTGGAAAGGCTTGCGCTTTCGCACCCCGAAATATCCTTCAGATTTATCAGAGAGGGCAGGCAGGCGATGATCACCGCCGGTAATTCGGATTTAAAAGGCACCGTTTATTCCGTTTTCGGCTCGGAGCTTTCCGATACGCTGATTGAGGCGGATTACAGCTATTCGTCCATGCGGCTCACAGGCTTCGTAAGCCGCCCGCACCAGTCCAGGAAATCGCGCGCCATGCAGTTCTTCTTTATAAACGGCAGGCTTGTAAAGAGCGCCACCGCTATGGCGGCGTTGGAGCAGGCATATAAAAATCTGATCATGGTGGGCAGGTATCCCGCGTGCGTTTTGAATATAGAGATAGACCCGAGAATGGTGGATGTCAATGTCCACCCTTCAAAAACAGAGGTGCGCTTCATAAATGAAAAGCCGGTGTTTGACCTTGTATATTACGGCGTCAAAACGGCAATAGAGGCAAAGGACTCCGTTAAGGAAGGCAGTTTTTACGCTGCCCCCGCGGGCAAAAGCTATGGCGGGGCGCAGCCTTTCGGCAAAAAAACAGATTTCGGCGCCAAACCGCAGCCGCCGTCCCAGCTGAAATTTTCAGGCGCTGATTCAAGGGGCGGCATGAGTCTTTCCGCGTCCGACGGTTATGACGCGCATATCGCCGCAAAACAAAGCGGTGATGCGCTTGTGATCAAAACAGGCGGAATATTCGGCGGCAAAGCCGTTCCCAAAAAGAAAGCTTCGGTTCCTCCGCCGCCCGATTCTTCCGGCGGCGGAAAGCAGAGCGCAGCGGAGCAACCGGCAGATTCCCCGGCAGGGCACGCGGCGCAGGAAGCAAATGAATTTATTGTGGATGAAAAGGACGCGCCCGGCGATGTGAAAATCGTCGGCGAAGCGTTTGACACATATATTATCGCGCAAATAAACAACGACCTTTATTACATAGATAAGCATGCCGCGCACGAGCGCATGAATTTTGAAAGGCTTAAAAAGGACGCCGCGCAAAACGGCATAGCAACGCAGGCACTGCTCGTTCCCGTTACGGTTTCCATGAGCGCGGACGAATATGAGGCAATTGTTTCCAATCTTGCGCTCCTCTCAAAATGCGGCTTCGGCGCGGAGGACTTCGGCTCAAACACCGTGATCGTCCGCGAAACGCCGGCTCTGCTTGACGGGTGCGATGTGAAGGATTTGATTCTGGAAATCGCGCAAAAGCTCCTGGAGCACAAAACCGATATAGAGCCGGATAAAATGGATTGGATATTCCATTCCTCCTCCTGCCGCGCTGCCGTAAAGGGCGGGGACAAAACCTCTCAGCAGGAGCGGGAGATGTTTGTTAAAAAGCTGCTTTCCATGCCGGATATCCGCTATTGCCCGCACGGCAGACCCGTTATGGTCAAGATTACCCGTTATGAGCTTGAAAAGCAATTCGGCAGGGTGCAGTGATGGAGAAAATCAAAATGATAGTGGTTGCCGGACCGACGGCAAGCGGAAAAACAGCGCTTGCGGCACGGCTTGCAAAAGAAATCAACGGCGAGGTCATCTCCGCCGATTCCATGCAGGTCTATAAGGGAATGCACATAGCTACCGCTGCTCCGTGTGAAGAGGAAATGCTCGGCGTAACACACCATATGGTAGAGATGATAGACAGGGACACCCCCTTTTCTGTCGCCGATTTCTGCAAGCAGGCGCGCACCGTTATAAGCGATATTGTGCGGCGCGGAAAGGTGCCTGTGCTTGCCGGCGGAACAGGGCTTTTTATAGACAGCCTTGTAGATAATCTTCATTTTACAGAAACCGAAAACGATTCGCAGCTGCGTGCCCGTCTTATGGCGAAAAGTACAGACGAGCTTTATGAGGAACTTCTTGAAAAAGACGAGCAGGCTGCGCTGCGCATACACAAAAACAACAAAAAGCGCGTTGCCCGCGCGCTTGAGATATATTATTTGACAGGAAAAACAAAAACAGAGACAGACCGTGAAGCCGTAAGCGCGGACACGCCTTATGAAACGCTGTATTTTGTTTTGGAGTTTGAAAACAGGCAGCTGCTGTATGAGCGCATCAACCGCCGCGTGGATTTGATGCTGGAAAACGGGCTTGTAAACGAAGCGCGCGCCTGCCTGGAGAGCGGCGGCAAAACGGCTGCTCAGGCAATAGGGCATAAAGAGCTTCTGCCGTATTTTGAGGGCAGTATGAGCCTGGAAGAAGCAGCGGAGAACATTAAAAGAGAAACAAGAAGATACGCAAAGCGGCAGATTACATGGTTTAAAAGAAGGAAAAACGCCGTGAGGCTCCGTATGGACGGCAATACGGATGCAGCGGCAGACGCCGTAAGGATAAGCAGGGATTTTTTAAATGGCTAAGAGTAAAGGTGCAAAAACAGAAAAAATTTCTAAATGGTCTTCTGCGCAAAAGCAGAACGCGGCGATTGTCTTTGTGGTTTTGCTTATCGTGATCTATGTGGCGGTGCAGCTTTATGACGCGTTCAATGTAAGCCTTAAAACGCAGACCGCCGTCACCACAACCGTTTATGAAACCATTGATACAAGCGCGCTTGTTATCAGGGAAGAGCAGACCGTTGAGGCGTCCGGAGAAGTTACGGTATCCTCTGTTGAAGAATGTGAAAAGGTTGCGAAGGGCGGAGAAATCGCGCTTACCTTTTCTTCTGAAGAGGCGGCTTCGGTGTATGCACAGTATACAGAGCTTGAAGAAGAGCTCCAGTATTACGCCGATATGGAAGATCAGGCGGTAGGGCAGGTCACGGATGTGGAATCGCTGGACAGCAGTATACTTGAAAATATCAACGAATATATACTTGCCGCGGCAAGAGAGGATATAAGCGGGGCTGAAGACTGCGCCGCCGAGCTGAACGATCTGTTCACACGCCGCCAGATCCTTGTAGGCAAGGAGATTGATTTTTCTTCCGTAATGCTTGAAACGGAGGCGCAGATGGAAGCGCTGAATATAAGCGAATACCAGCCCACGGGAAGTATTACGGCTGACGAGTCGGGGGTTTTTTCGTCCTATACAGACTCGCTTGAGGAAGTGTTTGACTATGATGAAGTGGAAGAGCTTGATGCGGATACGCTCAGTTCGTGGATAGAACAGGCGCAGGACACCGCAACAGGCAATAATGCCGGCAAGTTGGTAACGGCTTTTAAATGGTATTTTTGTGTGGTTTTGGATTCGGAGGATGTTTCCGAACTTGAAAACGGAGACAGTATTGATGTTGCCGTTTCCGGCACGGACAGCGTTTACAGCTGTGAGATCGTGACGGGCGCGGAGCCGGAGCAGGACCAGGCGCAAACAGCTTTGATTTTAAGCTGTGACATAATAAACAGCGAAACCGTTTCTATGCGGCTCGTTGATATAGAGATTCGGGTGAATGAATATACCGGAATCAGAGTGCCGTCCTCGGCGGTGCATGTCAACGACGGTGAAATCGGCGTTTACGCGCTCGTATCGTCTATTGTTGAATGGCGCAGCGCAGAGGTGCTGTATACGGAAGGGGATTATATGATATTAAGCTATGATTCAAGCTCTGATGACGGCATAAAGCTGCACGATCAAATCATAATTCAAGGAAAGGAGCTGCGCGATGGGGAAGTATATAATTGACGAAAACAGAATGAAAGCCGTTGAGGAGAATTATAAGCGCATCTTAAACAATGTTAAGGAATGCGCCGTAAAGGCGGGCAGAGATGAAAATGATGTGCGCCTCATGTGCGTTACAAAAACAGTTGAACCGCCGTATATAAATAAGGCGATTGAGCTGGGCGCCGATCTCATAGGCGAAAACAGGGTGCAGGAATATCTTTCAAAAAAGGATGAGTTGAATTTAAGCGGCGTTGAAAAGCATCTTATCGGCCATCTTCAAACCAATAAGGTGCGGCAGATCGTCGGCGAGGCGGATATGATAGAATCCGTGTCCTCTTTTAAGCTGGCAAAGGAAATATCCCGCGTTTCGGCAGCGCGCGCAACCGTAACAAGCTGCCTTGCAGAGATCAATATAGGGCGCGAGGAGAGCAAGAGCGGAATCTTGCCGGAGGAGCTGGAGGAAACGCTTTATCAAATCTCCGAGCTGCCGTCCGTAAAAATCGTCGGGCTTATGGCAATTCCGCCGATATGTCAAAACGAAACAGAAGCGCGCAGGTATTTTGCGGCAATAAGACAATATTTCATTGACATTAAAGATAAAAAAATAGATAATATAGATATGCGAATCCTTTCAATGGGTATGAGCGCCGATTATGCCGCCGCCATAGCCGAAGGTTCAAATATAGTCAGAGTAGGTTCCGCTATTTTCGGAGCCAGAAAATATAATTAGGAGGTTGATTTATGGGGCTTTTTGATAAGTTTGCGGATATTATCCGTGAGAATGACGACGATGAATTTGATGATTTTTACGATGAAAGCAGTTCCGCTTATTCTATGCCGGCGCCGCCGAAACGGGAAAAGCACAAAAGTGTAAAGGTGCCTCGAGAGGAAAAGCCGGAAAAAATCCACCGTAACAGAGCGGTGAGCGATAAGGTAATGAATATCCATACTACGGCGCAGCTTCAGGTTGTGCTCGTAAAGCCCGAAAGATTTGAGGAGGCTGCCGCAATCGGCGATAATCTCAATGAGAAAAGAACGGTTGTGCTGAACCTTGAATCCACAAACAGGGATATTGCCCGCAGGCTGCTGGATTTCCTGAGCGGCGTCGCGTATGCGAACAACGGGCAGATCAAAAGAGTTGCAAACAGTACATACATCATCACCCCGTATAATGTTGATGTTATGGGCGATCTTATTGATGAGCTTGAAAACAACGGAATGATCATGTATTAAATGCGCAGAGTGTAAAGTGAAAAGTGAGGAGAATTGAATATGATTACACCAAGCCAAATAAAAGAGAAAGAACTTTCAACCGCGTCACACGGCTATGATATTGACGAAACAAACGCTTTCCTGTCACAGATTGAGGAATCCTTTTCGGCTCTTTATGATGAAAATAAAGAGCTTTACAGAAAAATGGAAGTCCTTGCAGAAAAAGTAGAGGAATACAGAGAGGATGAGGATTCCATAAAGGAAGCCTTGCTGACCGCCCAGAAGGCTGCCGCGATTGTTGAAAAAGACGCAAAGGAAAAATCAGAAAAGCTGCTTTCGGACAGCGCCAAAACCGCGCAGACAACAGTTACGGAAGCTAAAGAGAATGCCGAAAAAATCATTTCAGAGGCGCGCGAATACGCGTCTCAGATAACCAAAGAAAAAACAGACGCGGCAGAGGCTATCCTGAACGAGGCGCATGAAAAAGCGGAAAAAGAGCTTGCGGACGCCAAGATGGATGCGGCGGGGCTTTTGACGGAGGCAAAGAATATTTCTCAGGAGCTGCTTACAAAATCACAGGAAGAAAAGAATTATTACGAGCATTTAACGAATAATCTTAAAGAGGAGGCGGCTTCTTTTAAGGATAAGCTTGTAGGGCTCTATAACGCCCAGCTTGAAAAGCTTATGGAGATGATGGAATCCCCCGTTACGGCTCAGTCCGCCGAGATAGAGGATAAGATAGACGACACGCAGCATAATATAGAGGCTGTTTCGGAAAAAATAGATGAAATAGAGCAGGATATTCAAGCCGCTGAAGAGCAAAAGGCTCAGGCGGAGGCTTCGGAGCCTCAGGACGAGCAGGAGACCGAACCCGCTGAGGAGGATGACTTTGATGTGGAATACGCGCTTGAAGAGCTTTCAGACGATGCTGAAAGCAGTCAGGAGGCGGCCGATATTCACGATGTAATAGAGAACTTTTCCCAAATTAAGGAAAATGACGAGGGGCTCGAAGCAGGCGGAGAAGCAGAAGCAAAGCAGCCTGCCGAAGCGGAGAACAGCGGCGAAGACCACCTTCCGTTTGAAGACTTTTTCCATGTAAAGCCGGAGGGCGTGAGAACCAACGAGAAAATAAGCCTTATCCCGCCGGATGACTATGATGAAGAAGACGATGATGATGTGAAGTTTAAGGGCTTCTTTAAGAATAAGAAAAAGAAAAAATAATTACATAGAGGTTGTTGGTAAGATGGACTATAAAGACACTTTGAATATGATGCAAACAGATTTTCCCATGAGGGCGAATCTGCCGCAGCGCGAGCCGGAAATCCTTAAAGGCTGGTATGATAATCAGCTTTATGAAAAACTTATGGAGCATAACGAGGGCAAACCGCTGTTTATCCTGCACGACGGCCCTCCGTACGCCAACGGAGATATTCATATCGGCCATGCGCTCAATAAGACCCTTAAGGATTTTATTGTAAGGTATAAGAATATGACCGGCTTCAAATCCCCGTATGTACCGGGCTGGGACACGCACGGGCTTCCTACCGAGCTCAAGGCAAGGAAAGAGGCGCATATAACGGCGCAGAGCAATATTTCGGATCTGGAGCTTCGCAAGCTCTGCCGTGATACGGCGCTCGGCTATGTCGATATCCAGCGCGAAAGCTTTAAGCGCCTCGGCGCAATCGGGGAATGGGACAATCCGTATATCACCCTTACAAAGGATTTTGAGGCGGAGCAGATTAAGGTTTTCGCCTCTATGGCAACAAAGGGGTATATCTATAAGGGCTTAAAGCCGGTTTACTGGTGCCCGGATTGCAATACCGCGCTTGCGGAGGCTGAAATTGAATATTCAGAGGATCCGTGTCATTCCATCTATGTCAAATTCAATGTTGAGGATGATCTCGGCAAGCTTACGGCAATGGGCGCCGAGCTCTCCAAAACCTATTTTGTGATTTGGACGACGACCACCTGGACCCTGCCTGCGAATGTAGCCATCTGCGTGGGGCCCGATTTTGAATATTCGCTTGTTAAAGGCGGCGGCGAATATTATGTTCTTGCAACGGAGCTTGCCGCTTCCGCCATGGAAGCCGCCGGTATAACGGAATATGAAACGCTCGGCACAATAAGCGGCAAAGAGCTTGAATATATCAAGTGCCGCCACCCGTTCTTAGATAGGATATCGCTTGTTATCGTCGGCGACCATGTAACGCTTGAAAGCGGCACGGGCTGCGTCCATACGGCGCCCGGCCACGGTGTTGAGGACTTTGTGGTTTGCAAAAATTATCCTGAGCTGCCTGTTGTTGTGCCTGTTGACGCGCGCGGAAGGCTCACCGAAGAGGCGGGGCAGTTCGCGGGCCTTACCACAGAGGAAGCAAATAAGCCGATAGCGGAGCATCTCAATGAAACAGGCAATCTGTTTGCACTGCAAAAGATCATTCACCAGTATCCGCACTGCTGGCGCTGCCACAAGCCTGTAATATTCAGGGCAA
Source organism: uncultured Bacteroides sp. (assembly GCA_964405895.1). Lineage (GTDB taxonomy): Bacteria > Bacillota > Clostridia > Oscillospirales > Acutalibacteraceae > Eubacterium_R. Next base: position 23,371 of record CAYOPQ010000004.1, read on the forward strand.
CTTCCCAGTGGTTCTGCTCTGTTGACGATTTTAAGGATGAGGCGATCAAAGCGTCCGAAACGGTTGAATGGTATCCCGCCTGGGGCAAGGACCGCCTTCAGAACATGGTTCGCGAGCGCGCGGACTGGTGCATTTCCCGCCAGAGGAAATGGGGCGTTCCCATTCCGGTGGTTTACTGCAATTCCTGCGGTAAGGAAATCATTGATAACGATGTTATGATGAAGGTTTCTGAAATCTTCGGCAAGGAAGGCTCCGACGCATGGTACGCGCACGGCGCTGAATACTTCCTGCCGGAGGGCTTTAAATGCCCGCACTGCGGCAGTGCTGCCGGGTTCGATAAGGAAACCGATATTATGGATGTTTGGTTCGATTCCGGCTCCACACATGCGGCGGTTCTCAAAAACCGCGATTATTTAAGGCGTCCGGCAGATGTTTATCTTGAGGGCGCGGATCAATACAGAGGTTGGTTCCAATCCTCGCTGCTCACCTCGGTCGCGGGCGGCAACGGCGCTCCGTACAAGCAGATCGTCACCCATGGCTGGACTGTTGACGGCGAAGGCAAAAAAATGTCTAAATCCCTTGGAAACGGCATCGCCCCGCAGGATATTATCAAGCAATACGGCGCCGATATTCTGCGCCTTTGGGTAGCTTCGTCGGATTATCATGCGGATATCAGAATCAGCAAGGAAATTTTAAAGCAGCTGTCTGATAATTACAGAAAAATAAGGAACACCGCGCGCTTCTGCCTCGGCAATCTTTATGATTTTGACCCGAACAAGGATATGCTTCCCAATGAAGAGCTTGAAGAGCTTGATAAGTACGCGCTTATGAAGCTTGATGAGGTAATAGAGACTGCCCGCAACGGGTATGATGCGTATGAGTATCATACCGCGGCGCACGCGATCCATAATTTCTGTGTTGTGGATATGAGCAACTTCTATTTTGATGTTCTGAAAGACAGGCTGTATACCTCCGTAAGGACCTCAAAGACGCGCCGTGCGGCACAGACCGCGCTTTATAAGATACTGGATTCTCTTACCCTGCTGCTGACGCCCATTCTTGCGTTTACCGCCGATGAAATATGGCGCTTTATGCCGCACGACAGCTCAAGGAACGGCGAATCGCCGCTGTTTAACGAGATCCCGCATGCGGATTTCATAACGGCGGATAAGGCGTTTATGAATAAGTGGGACAGGATCCATAAAGTTCGCGTTGATGTTCAGAAGGCGCTTGAAATAGCCAGAAATGAAAAGAAAATAGGAAAGTCGCTTGAAGCGCATATCGTGCTCGGCGCAAGCGGCGAGCTTTATGATTTCTTAAAATCAGTTGAAAGCGCGCTGCCGGAGATATTCATCACCTCCGGAGTCACCGTAACCGCCGAAAAACAGCCGTTTGACGGCGAGGTTGAGGGGCTTTCCGTAGGCGTTGAGCCGGCAAGGGGAGAAAAGTGCGAGCGCTGCTGGAAATTCTCCGAAACGGTCGGCAGCAGCAGCGAGCATCCTCAGCTGTGCGCACACTGCGCGGCAGTGCTTGCCGAAGAGGGCAAATAAATTGTTTTTTCATAAAGAGGGGAGCGGAAAATACTACCCCTCTTTTAACTGTATTTACCCGCTTTTGAAAGCAGCGGGTGAATCCTGTAATCACTGAGCGCCGCCACGCTTATTGAACTGTTGAACCGGAGGCTTACATGCACAGAAAAAAGCATATATGGTGCGCCGTTATGATTGTTTTCATAACGGTGTTGGACCAAATAACAAAATTTCTTGCGGTCAAATATTTAAAAGGAAACGGCTCCGTTGATTTCCTGCCCGGAATCGTGCGCTTTACTTATTCGGAAAATACGGGCATGGCTTTTTCAATGTTCAGCGGCGCAAGGTGGGTGTTTGTTGCGGTCACCGTTGTTGTGTGCGCAGGTATCCTTTGGTACCTTTTCTCCAACCGCGCAAAGCATCTTTGGCTTTACTGGAGCTTGGGCGTTGTGTGCGCCGGTGGCATAGGCAATCTGATAGACAGGGCGCTTTACGGTTATGTTGTGGATTTTATAGAGCCCGTTTTTATTGATTTCGCCATATTCAATATAGCCGACTGCGCCGTAACGCTCGGCGCGGCGTCGCTTATTGCGTATTTGATTTTTGACCTGTTTAAAAAGGAGGATCATTCCGTTGAGCAGAACATTCAGCTTTAATGTTTCTCCGGAAAACGAAGGTGAAAGGCTCGATAAGTTCCTCAGCGAACAGCTTGACGATGTTTCGCGCACGCAGGCGGCAAAGCTTATAGAGCAAAGCCATGTAACGGTCAATGCGGACCGCGCGGCAAAAAATTATAAATGCCGCACAGGCGATGTCATAGGCGTAGAAATGCCGGAGCCGGTGCCGCTTGAGGTCTCGGCGGAAAATATACCGCTGGATATCGTTTTTGAAGATAACGACCTGCTTGTGGTAAACAAGCCGAAGGGTATGGTCGTCCACCCTGCGGCAGGGAATTACACGGGCACGCTTGTAAACGCGCTCTTATACCATTGCAAGGGCTCGCTGAGCGGAATAAACGGCGTTTTAAGGCCCGGAATCGTCCACAGGATAGATAAGGATACTTCAGGGCTTCTGATTGTAGCGAAGAACGACCGCGCCCACGCCGGCCTTGCGGCGCAGATCAAGGCGCATTCCTTTGAACGGGCTTATGAATGTGTGGCGCACGGCAATGTTCAAAAAGATGAATTTACCGTTTCGCTGCCGATAGGCAGGGACCCGAAAAACAGGAAAAAAATGGCGGTCGTTTATAAAAATTCAAAGCCGGCGGTAACCCATGCGCAGGTCATAAAACGCTTCGGCAGCTTTACCCATCTGCGCTGTAAGCTTGAAACGGGCAGAACGCACCAGATCAGAGTCCACCTTTCCTACATAGGGCATCCGATTGCCGGCGATGCGGTTTACGGACCAAAAAAAGCAGAAAAAGACCTTAACGGGCAGTGTCTGCACGCAAAGCATATCGCTTTTACCCACCCGATAACCGGTGAACGGCTTGCGTTTGAAAGCGAGCTGCCGGAATATTTCACCCGGTTTTTAAATAAACTTGAAAATAAATACAATTTATTGTAATAAAATAAATTCATAAATAAGGAGGCGCGTCTATGGGAAAAACCTTTGAAAAATGGCTCGTTGTATCAGATATAGACGGAACTTTAAACAATAAGTTAAGGAAGCTGCCGAAAAGGAATTACGAAGCAATCAAAAAATTCACCTCGCTCGGCGGCAATTTTACCCTTGCCTCCGGCAGAATGGTTTCAAGCCTCAAAAGGAATTATGACAGAATACCGGCAAATCAGCCCGCCGTGATTGTAAACGGCGCGGGTGTTTATGACTATAATCAGAACAAGCTCCTTTGGAAGCAGACAATCGGCCCCAAGGGCAGGGAATTCGTCCGCGAGATCAGCGAGTCCTTTAACACGCACGGGCACAGCGTAGATGTAGGCATTTTTTTTGAGGATTATGTTTATATAGTAAAAAACGGCCTGCTTTCACGCGGGCAGATGTATTTTGACAAATCGCATTATCAGGTGACGCATATAGATAATGTGCCGGAAGAGGGCTGGATGAAGGTCATCTTTTGGTCGAATCCGGTCACCATAAACGAGCTTCAGAAATATATAGATAAAAATGAAAATCCGGACGCGAATTTTATGGCGTCATCCCTTTGGAGCCTCGAAATGCTGCAAAAGGATACGCACAAGGGCGTCGGCATCATGTGGCTTGCCGACAAGCTCGGCATTGAGCGGACGCATGTTGCCGCTATAGGCGATTACTATAATGATTGGGATATGCTGAAAACCGTGGGGCTGCCTGCCTGCGCGGGTCAGGCGCCAAAGCCCATTCACGAAATCTGCAAATACGAGGCGTGCCACTGCAACCACGGCTGTGTGGGCGATCTGCTTGAATATATCATGAGCGGCAGGGCTGAGGACGATATTTTAAAGGAACGCCAGGCTGCGCTCAAATAGCGCATGCCGTGCAGAAAGGAATTTGATATGATAATAGGCGCGCATCTGAGCGCTTCAAAGGGCTATACGCATATGCTTGAAGAGGCTGTGTCCATAGGCGCGAACACATTTCAGTTTTTTACGCGCAATCCGCGCGGCGGGAAAGCGAAGGCTATAGATGAAAACGATGTTCGGTCGTTCCTTGAAAAAAGCGGGGAACTCGGTTTCGGCGTTATTCTTGCACACGCGCCTTATACGCTGAACTGCTGTTCCGCCAACAGCGATACACGCCGTTTTGCGGTTGAAACCTTTGCGGATGATTTAAAAAGAATGGAATACACGCCCGGAATGATGTATAATTTCCACCCGGGCTCCCACACGGGGCAGGGCGCTCAGCGCGGGATTGAGCTGATTGCCGAGGCCCTGAATGAAGTGATGTTTTCGGGTATGACAACGACCGTGCTGCTTGAAACCATGGCTGGCAAGGGTTCCGAGATAGGCAGAAGCTTTGAGGAACTCAAAAGCATCATTGACCGCGTGGAGCTCAAGGATAAAATCGGCGTCTGCCTTGATACCTGCCATGTTTTTGACGGCGGCTATGATATTGTGGGCGATCTTGACGGCGTGCTTGCGGAGTTTGACCGTATTATCGGTATCAGCCGTCTGAAAGCGCTCCATTTGAATGACAGCAAAAATACGCTCGGCTCCCATAAGGACAGGCATGAAAAAATAGGCAAGGGCAATATAGGCGTTGCCGCTTTTGAGAATATTGTAAACAATAAGTATCTGGCAAAGCTGCCCATGTTTCTTGAAACGCCGAATGAGCTTGAAGGCTATGCGGCAGAGATTTCCCTTTTAAAATCGCTTGTAAAACAGGAAAGCTGAAATCCTTGCGTTGGATTTCTCGGGCTAAATTTTATGAAAAAATCAAGTAAAGGTTTTATGGTGTTGAAGCTGTTGTTTATAATCATCGGCGCGTTTTTGCTGCTGTGGTATCTTGCGCCGCTCGTTGCCGGTATATTCAATATAGGAAACGCCGTGGGTATCGTGTTCAGCGGCGCGCTGGTTTTATGCGGTGCTTTTTTTGGGAAAATGCCGCCGCATGCCCGCTTTGCCGCGGTGTGCGTGTTTGCCGTTGCCGCAATAGCGTTTCTTTCTCTATTCGCGTATATGGCGCATTATATGAATTATGAACCGGCTTCGGGTCCCGCCGCTCAGACTGTCATCGTTCTCGGCTGCAAGGTGGATGGCTCCGTGCCCAGCCAGCAGCTTTCCCGCAGGTGTCAGGCGGCGGCTGAATTTATGAAAGAAAATCCGGAAACGGTTGCAGTGCTTTCGGGCGGGCAGGGCTCTGACGAGGATATAAGCGAAGCCGAATGTATGAAAAATGTGCTCATACAGGCGGGCATTGATGAAAGCCGCCTGTATCTTGAGGACCAATCCGCAAACACATATGAAAATCTCAGCAATTCATTGGAAGTGATAAAGGAAAATTCGCTTTCGCAGTCCGTGCTCATCGTAACGAATGAGTATCACCAGTGCCGCGCCATGCTCATATGCCGCGAGCTTGGGCTTGTGTACCATTCAAAAAGCGCAAGAACCACTCCTTATTCCTTTTTAACATTTTTAACACGCGATATGCTCGGCGTAGTCAAAGAGCTTATCTTTTAACAGGTGTAATTCAATAAAAAAAGAGAGCGAAAAGCCGCACTGCGGTGCCGTTTCGCTCTCTCTTTTTACGCTCCTCTTTTATCGGGGAGCGCTGTTTTTTGTTCAGAATATTGTGAACAGTTGAAAAAATTATACTACAGAAAATCCCCTGTGCGTTTACTGTTTTTTGCGCTCTGCATAGCTCAAGACAATTTGTCGCACATAAGATCCTTGATTGTAATATTGTCAAAATAATCGTTTGTTAAGGCGTAATATTTTTCCCACATGGCAATGGTTTTGCATTTTGATCTCCTGCTGCATGGCTCTGCGCCGCACTCAAGGCATGCCACGGGGGCAAGATCTCCCTCCGCCAAGCGCAATATTTCACCTGCGGTATAGTCTTCCGGCTGCCTGCTCAGGCGATATCCGCCGCCTTTTCCGTGTACGCCCTCCACAAGATGGTTCTTTGACAGTGACGGCATAATTCTCTCTAAATATTTCAAAGAGAGTCCCTGCCGCTTTGCAACCTCCTTCATGGGTATATATCCATCGTCAATATGCTCCGCCAGGTCTATCATAACGCGAAGTGCATATCTGCCTCTTGTTGTAATCATTGCCGTAAAACACCTCACTTTTTTCCATTTTACTATAAAAAGAACTGTAAATCAAGCACCATATTCGCGCTTTTTTATCATTCTCTTATCGTTTTGCCGCCCGCAACAAGATTGCCGCCGCTCGTCGCAGCGAACGCCTTCACTGCCCGGAACCGTAACAGGCAGGGCAGCTCTCCGCTTTCGGAAAATCAGAATCGTCATACGGAATATTATTCCGGTCATAGTAATTCTGAAGCGCCTTTTTGATTGCTTCTTCTGCCAAAACAGAGCAGTGCAGCTTGTGCGCGGGCAGCCCGTCCAACGCCTGCGCTACAGCCTTGTTCGTCAGCTCCATTGCCTCGGAAACAGGCTTTCCCTTTATCATTTCCGTTGCCATAGAGCTGGATGCAATAGCACTGCCGCAGCCGAATGTTTCAAATTTAACATCGGTAATGATATCGTTATCTATTTTCAAATAAATTTTCATGATGTCACCGCATACGGCATTTCCCACCTCGCCGACTCCGTCGGCATTTTCAATAACGCCTACATTTCTCGGATTGCGGAAATGATCCATTACTTTTTCACTGTAAAGAGCCATAATATACACCTCATTTGATTACAAAATTTTTAACGCCGTTTTCCAAATCGCGCCATATCGGGGACATTCCCCGCAGGTATGCCACAACTTCCTTTACCGCATTTACAGTATAATCGATTTCATCCTTCGTATTCTCCTCGGAAAGCGTCAGCCGCAGAGAGCCGTGCGCAATCTCATGCGGCCTGCCGATAGCCAGCAGAACATGGCTGGGGTCGAGCGAGCCGGAGGTGCACGCGGATCCGGAGGAAGCGCAGATTCCTTTGTCATCCAAAAGCAGCAGTAAAGATTCGCCTTCAATTCCCTCAAAACAGAAATTTACATTTCCCGGCAGCCGTTTGGATGCGTCGCCGTTCAGAACGGAGTGCGGTATCTCGGAAAGCCCTTCAATCAGGCGATCCCGCAGGGCGGATATTTTTGCGCTGTTTGCCTCCATATTTTTACAGGCATCTTCCAGAGCGGCAGCCATTCCGACAATCAAGGGAACATTTTCCGTGCCCGCCCGTTTTCCCCGCTCCTGTGCGCCGCCATTGATCAACGGTGTGAGGGGAATGCCTTTTCTGGCATACAGAACGCCAATGCCCTTTGGCCCGTGGAACTTGTGCGCGGAAAGGGAAAGAAAATCAATGCTTTGCTCCTGAATGTCGATTGGGATATGCCCGGCAGCCTGTACGGCGTCGGTATGGAACAGAACGCCCCTGTCACGGCAGATTTTTCCTATCTCTTTAACGGGCTGTATCGTGCCGATTTCGTTATTTGCATACATCACGCTTACGAGGCAGGTGTCCGGGCGGATTGCAGCTTCCGCCTCCTCCGGCAAAACAATGCCGTTTTCGTGCACATCTAAAAGCGTAATTTCAAAGCCCTCTTTTTCAAGTGCGGCAAGGGTGTGCAGCACCGCGTGGTGTTCAAAGGCGGTGGATACAATATGCCGCTTTCCTTTTTTTGCCCCGATTGCGGCTGCCGAACGGATCGCCTGGTTGTCGGCTTCACTGCCGCCTGAAGTAAAGGTTATTTCCTTTGGATCGCAGTGAATCATTTCCGCAATTTTTTCACGGGCGCCTGTAATTGCCTCCTTTGCTTTCTGCCCGAAAGCATATAGGCTGGACGGATTCCCGTATTGTTCACGGAAATAGGGCAGCATCGCGTTTAGCGCTGTGTCGCTCATCTGCGTTGTTGCCGCGTTGTCTAAATATATTTGCATTTATGTTTTCCTCACTTTTTAAAATGTTATTCCTCTTGTGCAAAAAGCGGCGTGGAAAGATACCTGTCCCCGGCGTCAGGCAGAATCACAACGATTGTTTTGCCCTCGTTTTCCCTGCGCTTTGCCAGTTGCAGCGCGGCCCATACGGCGGCGCCGGAGGATATGCCTGCAAGAATGCCTTCCTGTTTTCCAATCAGCTTGCCCGTTGCAAAGGCGTCCTCGTCCTCCACGGTGATGATTTCATCATAGATTTTCGTGTTCAGAACCTCCGGGATAAACCCTGCGCCGATGCCCTGAATTTTGTGCGCCCCGGCAGTGCCGCTTGATAAAACGGGCGAGGCTGCCGGCTCCACAGCCACAACTTGAACCTCCGGCTTTTGCGCCTTTAAATATTCTCCCGCGCCGGTGATCGTTCCGCCGGTTCCTACGCCGGCAACGAAAATATCAACCTCGCCGCCGGTATCTCTGAAAATTTCGGGACCGGTGGTTTCCCTGTGCGCCTTTGGGTTGGCAGGGTTCACAAACTGCCCCGGTATAAAGCTGTTCGGCGTGTTCGCCGCCAGCTCCAGCGCCTTTGCAACGGCGCCCTTCATGCCCTTTGCGCCCTCCGTCAGCACAAGCTCCGCACCATAGGCTTTGATCAGCCGGCGGCGCTCCACAGACATGGTTTCGGGCATGACAAGGATGATTCTGTAGCCTTTTGCCGCCGCCGCGGAGGCAAGCCCTATTCCGGTGTTGCCCGAAGTCGGCTCAATAATCACGGAATCCGCATTTAATTTTCCGGCGCGCTCCGCCTCGTCGATGATTGCCTTTGCAATGCGGTCTTTCACAGAGCCCGTGGGGTTAAAGTATTCCAGCTTTGCAAGAATACGGGCGTTTAAGCCAAACGCTTTCTCAATGCGGGTCAATTCAAGAAGCGGTGTGTTTCCGATCAGCTGATCTGCCGATGTAAAGATAGTGCTCATCTTCTTATGCCTCCTTAATCGCGTCAAAGCCGTTTTGCAGATCCGCGATAATATCGTCAATATGCTCCGTGCCTACGGAGAGGCGAATCGTATTCGGCTTGATATCCTGATTGGCTAATTCCTCTGCGGAAAGCTGGCTGTGTGTTGTGGTAGCAGGATGGATGACAAGGCTTTTGACATCGGCGACATTGGCAAGCAGAGAGAAAATCCGCAGATTGTCTATAAACCGGTGGGCTTCTTTTACGCCGCCCTGTATTTCAAAGGTGAAAATTGAGCCCCCGCCGTTCGGAAAATATTTTTCATACAGCGCATGATCCGGGTGGTTCCGTAAAGACGGATGATTTACGCGCTCTACCTGAGGGTGACCGTTCAGAAATTCAATAACCTTTTTGGTGTTTTCCGCATGCCGCTCTATGCGCAGAGACAGCGTTTCTATCCCCTGCAAAAGCAGAAAGGCGGAAAAGGGAGAAATGCAGGCGCCGGTGTCCCTCAGCAGAACCGCTCGGATATAGGTTACAAAAGCTGCCGTCGCAGCCGCCTCTACAAAGGATACCCCGTGATAGCTGGGATTGGGCGCCGCGATTGCGGGGTAATTTCCGGAGGCCGACCAGTCAAACCTGCCGGAATCCACAATGATGCCGCCAAGTGTTGTGCCGTGCCCGCCGAGAAATTTGGTTGCCGAGTGAATCACAATATCCGCGCCGTGCTCTATGGGGCGAATCAAATAAGGCGTGCCGAAGGTGTTGTCTACCACCAGCGGTATGCCGTGGCGGTGCGCCAGTGCCGCCAGAGCGTCTATATCGGGAATATCGCTGTTGGGGTTGCCGAGCGTTTCGATATATATGGCGCGCGTGTTTGACTGAATGGCTTGTTCCGTTTCATTCAGATTATGGATATTTACAAAGCTTGCCGTTATTCCGAAATTCGGCAAAGTATGCGCAAGCAGATTATAGCTGCCTCCGTAAATCGTTTTCTGCGCCACGATATGTCCGCCGTTTTGAGCCAGCGCTTCAATCACATAAGTGATAGCGGCGGCGCCTGAGGACAGCGCCAGCGCGGCAGCGCCGCCTTCCAAAGCCGCAACGCGCTTTTCCAGCACCTCCTGCGTGGAATTGGTTAGGCGGCCGTAGATGTTGCCCGCGTCCTGAAGATTGAATCGGGCGGCGGCGTGCGCACAGTTCTTAAATACATAGGAAGTTGTGGCGTATATGGGCACAGCTCTTGCGTCTGTTGACGGGTCGGGGGATTCCTGACCGACATGCAGCTGAAGTGTTTCAAATTTATAATTACGCATATTCTTTATATTCCTTTCGTTATGAAGTATAGTGTTTTATTATTTTATTGTAATCCTTTGCGTAAAACACATTCGCCCGAAACGAAAGTTCGCTCTTATAAGCTTTACAAAAAAACGGTTCATAGAGATATTTCCTTTTTGTTTGATTATGCCGCGCAGGAATAAAAAGCCGTCCGGCAGAAAGGTGCTTTTGCCTTGCAAGATTGCCGGAAGGTGAATCGCTGTGCAAGCATATTGCCTACTTAACAAGTTGGTAAAATGATTATAACCGTTATTGCCTACTGTGTCAATAGGTAAAAAGAAATTTTTTCTCATTTGTACAGATTCGCAAAACTTTGGAATCCCAACGAATACGCGTTTCAAAATATATGAGAATATATTATCCTTTAAACTCACTTGATTTCCTGTTCGATATTATTGAACAATTCATCGTTGAAAAAGTCACGGATTGATATTTCCAGTCCGTCGCAGATTTTTTGAAGGGAAACAACGCCGGGGTTTTGGCTTTTTGCGTTCAGCATACTGTAAATGGTTGAAGGATTTATACCGCAGATGTTTCCCAATGTGTTTACGGTTATTTTGCGCTCCGCGCACAGATCTACGATTCTTTGGGCAACCGCTTCTTTGATTTTCATAATTCTACCGCCTTAAAACTTATCGTGATAGAAAAATTGTAAAATAATTTGGGATATATCGAGTGGGATATATCCCAAATTTTATGATTGACTTTTACAGCTTTATCCTATATAGTAGAATTATTACAGCAAATTTATTTTTGAAAAATAAATGAAAATCATTCCGGCGGAAAGAAATTATGAAAAATCATCTTATATATATGGTTAAAAACTGGATCCAATGGGATAAAAAGAGCCTTGTGTACTTTTTTGTCCGCGTGCCTGCGCTTGTGCTGCAGCCAATCGTTACCGCATACATACCAAAGGCAATGATAGACTGCATCAATGAGGGCGTAACGGTAAACCGCCTCATTCTTGTGGTTGCGCTGCTGAGCCTGCTTGTTGCGCTCACCACATGGCTCGGCCCGTTTATGCAGGAGCTTCTTGTAGGCAGCGCAAGGATCATCCGTATGCGCTATGCCGTTATGGCGTTTCGTAAAAATCTTTGGGCGGATTACAACAATATCGAAAGTCTTAACGGCAGGGAAAAGAATAAAAGGGCAATGGAATTTTACAGAAGCTATTATTCCTCCTCTTCTGATTTTCTGGATACCTGCAATCAGTTCCTTGTCTGCATTGTCGGCGTAATCACCTCGCTCACCCTGATTTACAAAATCAATATCGTAATGATCCTCATTATTCTCACTACCTGCGTGGGCGAATTTTTCCTTTTGCGCTATCTCAATAAAAAAGATAAAAGCGTGAAAGACCGGAGAAGCAATATCTTTGTTAAATTTGATTATTACTATGCTTTGAGCAAGGATTTGACCGCCGCCAAGGATATCCGGCTTTACGGCTTTACGGAGCATTTCCTGATGGCTGTTGCGAAACTTATAAGCGGTCTTGAGGATATAGCCTCCAAATATATGGGGCAGAGCTTAAAAGTGGGCGGCACGAGGGCGCTGCTGAACCTTTTGCGCGAGCTTGTCGCCTATGCGTATCTGACCTATCTTGTGGTGCAAAGCAGATTGTCCGTTTCCGATTTTATCTTTTATTTCGGCATTATAACCGGCTTTTCAAATTGGGTCACAAACGCCGTTTACCTCTATTCCAATATTGAGCGCTGCTGCAATGACTGCGCCGCGTTCCGTGCGTTTGTTGAAAGCAAGGAGGACGATAAAAACAAGCCGGATGTTGATTTTAACGAGGTAGACTCCATAGAATTCAAAAATGTTTCATTTACATATCCGTCTGCCGAAAAAAGCACGATCAAAGCGATGTCCTTTAAGGCGAACAGGGGAGAAAATATTGCCATCGTCGGCGAAAACGGCGCCGGCAAAACAACGGCAATCAAGCTGCTCTGCGGTCTGTATTGCCCCACGGACGGCGATATTTTGGTCAACGGCAAAAGCAGCCGGGATTTTTCAAAGGAAAGCTATTTTGATTTGTTTTCAGCCGTGTTTCAGGATCATCATTTTCTGCCGCTCACGGTGGCGGAAAATATCTGCGCCGCCACGGATTATGACAGGGAAAAGCTTTCCTCCGCCCTGCAAAAGGCGGGTATTGCCGATAAGATAAACAGCCTTGATCAAAAAGAAAACACCTTTATGGTAAAAGATGTGTATAAAGACGCGGCTGATTTTTCCGGCGGAGAAAAGCAAAAGCTGCTGCTCGCCAAGGCGATCTACAAAAATGCGCCCATCCTCATTTTGGATGAGCCCACCGCCGCGCTCGACCCGATTGCGGAAAACGAGCTCTATCTGAAATATAACGAAATGACGGATAATAAAATCTCCTTTTTCATTTCCCACCGGCTCTCCTCCACCCGCTTCTGCGACAGGATCCTGTTTATTTCAGACGGCAGAATCACGGAAGAGGGTACGCACGATGAGTTAATGGCTATGAAGGGCGCGTACTACCGAATGTATCAGCTCCAAAGCTATTATTACAAGGAAGCGGAGGGTTGTGCCGTATGAAAAATATAAAAGTCATTTTCTCCGCTTTCCGTGAGACGCACCGTTTGGAAAAGCGGCTGATACCGATTTCCGTTATCGTAGCAATTGTTATGGCGGTCTCGCCGTTTGTAAATATCTGGTTCTCGGCAAAAATAATAGATCTGCTGGAGACGGGCGCCGAAATGAAGCAGCTTGCGCTCTATATCGGGCTTGCCGTCGGCATAAATGCCGTGCTGTACTTTCTGAATTACTTCTTGAGCGATATGTATTTCACATATCGTTCGCTGATGTATAACAAGGAACTGCAAAGCATTTCGTCAAAGCTGTTTAAAATTGAATATCAAAGGCTTGAGGACGGCAATTTTAAGGAACTGATCCATAAACATTCCGAGGCGCAGGATCGAGTCTTTTCCGCGTTCGTTCAGTTTTCCTGGATGATGCGGGATTTCCTCTCCGGCGGCTTAACGCTGATCATCTCCGTTATCATAGTTGCTCCGCTGTTTAAAATCGGTCTTACAAGAACCGGCGATACCTATTTTGAAAAGCCTGTTTTTCTGCTCACCATTTTTGTTGCAATCGCCGTTATGGCGGTCATTATCCTTGTTGTTGCCCTGCGTATGAACAAAGCCTATTTCAAGGCGGGGGATGAATATTCACGGCTGGACAGATTGTTTTATTATTTCATCAATATGTTCTCCGATTACAACACCGGCAAGGAGATCCGCCTTTATAAAGAACAGAACCTGATCGAGCACACCGCAACGGATAAACTGCTGACGGACGGCGAAAATGTGCTCAAAAAAGCCTCGATGAACACGGCAAAGTCCAGCTCATTTGTTGCCGTACTCGGCGCGCTCGTCGGCTTCGGCATCTATCTTTTTATCGGCGTTAAGGGTCTGTACGGTTTGTTCGGTATCGGCTCGCTCGTACTCTATTGCGGCGCGTTTATGCAGATTATCAACGGCATTATGAAAATGGCGGTCACCTTTGGTAAAACGGCGGAAATGGCGCCGCTCGTCAACTATTATTTTGAAATCGTCCGTACCAAAGACGATATGACCTACGGCGAAAAAGAGCTTGACCTGACGGGCGCATTTGAAATAGAATTCAAAAATGTTTCCTTCAGATACCCTGCAAGCAATACTTACGCGCTGCAAAATGTAAATCTCAAAATCAAAAACGGGGAGCACCTTGCAGTGGTCGGAAGAAACGGCAGCGGCAAGACCACTTTTATCAAGCTGATGTGCCGCCTTTACGATGCAACGGACGGCGAAATTCTGATAAACGGCGTGAATATCAGGGAATACACAAAAGAAGGCATAGAAAAGCTTTACTCCGTTGTTTTTCAGGATTTCAAAATTTTCTCCGTTCCTTTAAAGGACAATGTCTGCGCCAATGAAAAATACGATGAGAAAAAGCTTTACGACTGCCTGGAAAATGCGAATATTGCCGAGAGGGTAAAGTCCATGCCAAACAGGGAAAATACATATCTCTACAAGGATATAGATAAAAACGGCGTAGAAATCTCCGGCGGCGAAGCGCAGAAACTGGCACTCGCCAGGGCGCTGTATAAGGACAGCCCCGTTGTTATCCTTGACGAGCCGACCGCCGCGCTTGACCCCGTGGCGGAGCATGAAATATACAGCCGCTTTAACTCCTTTGTAAGCAATAAAACAGCCGTTTATATTTCCCACCGCCTTTCAAGCTGCGTGTTCTGCGACCGAATAGCGGTGTTTAACGGGGGAGCTCTCGTTCAAAACGGCACGCATGAAAAGCTGCTGGAGGATGAAAACGGAAAATACTATGAGCTGTGGCACGCGCAGGCACAGTATTATAACTGAAATTCTAACAAATAAAAATGCAAAAACCGCACAGCCGTGCGGTTTTTGCATTTTTCATCTTTTTTAATATCGGCGCTGTATTACGGTTTCTCCCGCGGCAAGGCGGTTTGAATTTTCAATAAGCCTGTTCAAAGTGCCTCTGCCGAGCTTAGAGATAATCTCCTTTGCGCCGGCTTCGTATTCGGGCTTCCTCGTTGTAAGGTTGTGGCAGTCGCTGCCCGTAAGCGTTATCCTGCCGGTCTCAAGATATTTGAAAAGCTGTTTTTTTACCTTTCTGTGTTCGTCCGCAAAAGAAGAGATATTCACCTGGGCTATACAGCCTATATCCAGCAGCTTGTCAAGCGTTTGCGCATGCTTCATAAGGGCACCGTACCGCTCTATGTGGGCAAGTATCGGGATAACGCCCCAGTCGCATATAAGGCTCACAAGCCTGTCGCACGCTTTATCAGAAAACTCCTCGCCGAACGGGTGTTCTATAAGCGCGTAATCGGTGCCTTCTATTTTGATCCGCTTCAGATCTTCGTTGCCGAAAAGGTACCTGCTTATGTATACTTCGGCTCCGAGTATGAGCTTGGGGCTGTCCGGCGGCAGCGCTCCGGCAAGCTGATGATACGCCTTATCCCTTTTTTCCAAAAAGCTGTCAAGCGAAACGGAATCACTGTAATAGTGCGGCGTGCATATGATTGTCTGCGCGCCCTGCGCTTTAAGGCGTTCTATCATTTTAAGGCTTGTTTCTATGTTTGGAGAGCCGTCGTCAATACCGGGCAGAATATGGCAGTGTGTTTCAGTAAATGGTCTTAAAATCATATGACCGCCTCCGTTGGTCAATATGTGTAATCGCCGTAGCCGTATTTATAGTAACCGTATTTTGATTTTTTTTCGGTTTCGTAATTTACAACGAATCCGATAACCTTTGCGTCAATAAATTTAAGTGAGTCAAGCGCTTTTTGAAGCTCCGGGTGCGTTGAAGCGTTTGCGCGCACAACGACGATTACGCCGTCTGATTCGCGTATAACGGGGAGTGCGTCGGACACCACATTTACGGGCGGTGAGTCTATAATGATATAGTCAAAATGCTCGGAAAGCGCCTTCAGGAAATTCGCCATGGGCTCGGAGCCGAGTATTTCGGCGGGGTTGGGCGGTATGGAGCCCGAAGCCATAACGGAAAGATTTTTGTATTCGGTGGGGTGTATTACGCTGAATAAATCTATTTTCTGAGAGCCTCTGCTGTTTACCGAGGCGCCGAGGTAATTTGTTAATCCGGGCGCGTTGGGGATTGAAAAATAGTGGTGTATTTTAGGTTTTCTCAAATCGCCGTCTATCAGCAGCACTCTTTGATTTGCCTGTGATATGGATATGGCAAGATTTGTTGTGGTCGTGGTCTTGCCCTCGCTTGCCACAGAGGAGGTAACCACGATCGTCTTGCAGCCCTCTTTCATAACGGAGAGCATGATGTTCGTTCTTATGGATTTATAAGCTTCATCAACCCTGAATTTAAGACCCGGATCCATAATTGCGTTTTTAAGCAGGAAGCGGTTGGAGGCAGAGCTGTCTTTCTTTTTATTTTTCTTACCCATTGTGCTTCGCCCCCTTCTTTTTCTTTACATTCGTCTGCTCAAATTCGGGAACGGAGCCGAGCACCGGAATGTTGTACAGTTCTTGGAGATCATCTCTGCCCTTGATTCTGACATCAAGGAAATCACGCAAAACAGCATATAATCCCGCGATAAATATTCCGGCAAGCGCGCCTACAAGGCAGTTTTGCGAGTAATTCAGGCTTTCGGCAGCGCTTGCTTTTACAGGCGGGTCCTCAACGGATGCCTGAACAAGCCCGCTGTTCGTTTCATTCATGGTTTCGGGCACGCAGGTTTCAAGGCACAGCGCGATATGATAGCTCAAATCCGCGTCTGTAGTCGTTACCGTGAATAAAAACATCGCCGTGTCTTCAACATCTTCAATAACTATGGCGTTTTTGATTGTAGAGGCGGAATAATTTGTTCCGTAAACCGTGTTGAGCTCGTCCGCAACGGCTTGGTTGAATTTGTTTGTCTGAAATACCTCAATATAAGTATCCAGCATCTTCATCGCATAGTTCATCTTGCTCGTTTCGCTTGCCTGCTGCGCCGCCGCGGTTGAATCCTGAAGCTCCTGGTTGTAATCTACCGCATACGCTAAGAATTCTATTTGCGATGTGTAGGTCTGCGTTGTGAAGCGCGCCGTAAAAATGCCTGCCAATATTGCGCCTATAATGGCAAAAAGAAAAATCAGCTTCCATCTTTTCAGCAGCGCGGAAAGCACCTTTTGGACATTGGCGTCTATATTCAATAAAACCAATCCTTTCTTCCCATACTGTTGTGTCAAATCCATTTATTCCATTTATTTTGTAATAAATAAATTTTACTTTAAAATAAAAACTTTGTCAACATTAATCTATTGCATATATCGGAGAAATAAATTATAATTATAATATGTTTTGTAGTATGTTTTGAACAAGTATTCAAATAAAATTTCACGCGAGGTGCCGCTATGAAAAGCAGCAATGATATCATGCCCCTCTGGGGCCCTTATTCCAAAAAATATATGGGAATTTCAAAGGTGGTTGACCCTGATTCGCAGTCGGGCGCGCGCTTTGATTTTTCCGTTCACCCAACCCTGTGGAACTCCTCGGTTCCCGCGCCCAATGTAACCTACCCAAGCAATTACCATCTTTGGGGCTGCAACGGCAGCTATTCGTTTTATTCCTACCGCTATGAGCTTATGTGGAAGGATATGATCTATTGCGATGTTTCCTTTTCCCGTATTCAGGACGGCGCTTATCTTATGCGCTGTGAATTTGTAAACAATACACAGCTAAAGCAAAACTGCATATTGAACGCCTATTCCGCCATGGAATATCCAAAGCCGTTTTTCGCCCGCCTCGGCGCGCCGGAAAACGCGCTCGTTATAAACGCGAACGATTATGAGGAATATGTTTACGCCAATCCGCGCCCGTGGGATACCGAAAATCCGGACGGCATGGCGAAGGGGCAGTTTGCCGATTATCATTTTGTGGGCGGCTTCGGCCTCGGCGACAGGTGTGAAAATTACCATGTTCCCGCGCTCGGCTTAAAGCCCTTCGGCTGTGAAAAAGGGGACCGTGTTTCTTATGCGGCGGATATCTGCCGCTTTAAGCGCCCGGTGCTCACGGTAAGGTACAGATCGGCTGCCGAGGGAGACGCCGAATTTATGCTTTGCGGCAAAAAAATCGTTTTTCCCCACAGCGACGAGCTTAGATTCGTCTCCTTCAATATAGAGGGCGCGGAAAAAATAGCCCTTGAAAGCCTCGGCACCTCGGGCGTTGAATTGGATGTGCTTGTTGTGACCGAAAACGGGGAGCAGGGCAATATCTGCGTGTCGCTTGAAAAGCACGGCTTTGTGCCGGAAATCAAATCCGAAAAATGCGGCAAGGGAGTCCGCGTCGCCCTGTTTTATCCGGAGGAAGAGCAGACCTATTACATTCTTACCAATAATGAAAAAACAAGGCAGAGAACGCTTGATTCGGGCTGCCTGGAGGACGCTTTGCCGAACCGCCTTTCAAACGGCGACCATACCTATGACGAGCTTCGCCGCACTTTTTCCGAAAGCTTTTCGGAAAAAAAGAGCGACGAGGGCTTTTTCCACAATTTGCTTGTGAAATCTATTTTTATTGACCCGCAGTCAACCCATACGGAATATATGGTCATATCGGAAACGCCGTTTGAGCCGCTTGAGGACAGCGCGTACGAGGCGATATATAAATCCGCCAGCGCCTTAGAGGACAACGGCTTTAACGGGAACGGCAGGAAGTACACGCTTTCAACCGATATCCTTAAATCCACCTTGCTTACAAATGTGGTCTATCCCGTTTACAAGCACGGCAAAAATGTGATACATTTCACTCCCGGCAAAAGGTGGGACAGCTTCTATACATGGGACAGCGGTATCATCGGCGTGGGCGTGCTTGAATTCAGCCCGGAAAAGGCAAAGTACATACTTGAAACCTACCTTTCGGACGACGATAACAGGGATTTTGCGTTTCTCCTGCACGGCAGTCTTGTGCCCACGCAGTTTGCCCAGTATCTTGAAATGCTCAAGCGCGCGGAAGACAAGGAGCCGCTTTTTGAGCTTTATGATAAGATGATGCGCTATTACCGCTTCCTTGCGGGCGAGGACGGCTCTACTACGGCAAAATTCAAAAACGGGCTGTTAACAACCTATGATTATTGGTATTCCTGTTCGGGTATGGACGATTATCCCGCTCAGGTATATATGATAGAAAAGCAGATGATGGATAAGATCTGCCCGTGTATTTCCACCTCGCATGTGATACGGGCGGCAAAGATTATGAAAATGGCAGCGCAGGCGCTCGGCAGGGAAGAGGATGTGCAAAGGCTTCAGACGGATATTGAAAATTCTACCGCCGCCCTCAACGCCCTTGCCTGGGACGAGGATTGCGGCTACTATTCCTACACGGTTTATGATGAGGATAATCAGGTGTGCGCGTATCTCAGAAATGAGCAGGGCGAAAATATGAATAAGGGTATGGACGGCGTTTATCCCCTTGTTGCCGGCGCAGCGCCGCCGCAGAGGGCGGCAACGCTGCTTGCCCATATAAAGAACCCGAACGAGATGTGGAGCCAAAGCGGCATCTCCGCCGTTGATATGAGCGCGTCGTATTATTTTGACGACGGTTATTGGAACGGCAATGTTTGGATGAGCCACCAGTGGTTCCTGTGGAAAACCATGTTTGATTTGGGCGAGGCGGATTTTGCCTATGAAATCGCCAAGCGCGCGCTGGATATGTGGAAGGAGGAAACAGATTTTTCCTATAACACATATGAATGCTTCGGCATAAAAACGCGGCGCGGCGGCTGGTTCCACAATTTCGGCGGCCTTTCGGCGCCCGTATGCGTTTGGGCGAACGCGTATTATAAGCCCGGCACGATAACAACGGGCTTTGATGTGTGGACGGATTATCAGTATGCAGATGAAAACAGCGCCCGCATTTCATTCAAATACTGCGGTTCGTCGGCAGCTTATACGGTTCTTGTGTGCCTTTCGGATAAGCATTCATATAAAGTGTGCCTGGACGGCGCGGAAACGGATTTTGTGCAAAGAGAACTGGGCGTTATTGAGTTGACCCTCAGCGGGAATGTCAAAGAGGGAACCATTCGTATTTCACCGCGCGCATAAAGCGGATAAAAGCAGGAGGTAGAATTTATGTCAAAAAAGCTCAGCGGCAGCAATAATAAGCCGCTTAAAATCCAGGTTATCACGGATACCCACTACTATTCCAGAAAGGTGGGCACTTCCGGCAAGGCATATGAAAAGGCGGAATCGAAATCGCAGATGGTGATCAAGGACAGCGACCTTGTTATCAAAGCCGGCTTTGACCTGCTCTGTGAGGACGATTCTACGGACATCGTGCTCCTTTCGGGAGATACCACGCATAACGGCGAGTATGATTCGCACGCGGAATTTATTGAGATGCTGCGCGACCTTAAAAAACGCGGCAAGCGCGTCTATGTTATAACCGCGACCCACGATTACCGTTACGGCGGCGTAACGGACGGCTATGTGGGCGACGAGGCTGTTAAAATCCCTGCCGTTGAGGAAAGGCACGACCTGTGGGATATGTATTATGAATTCGGGCCGAATGAGGCGATTTCCTGCCACAAGGAATCCATGAGCTATGTTGTTCAGCTTGCCGATGGCTACCGCCTTTTTGCGCTGAATGACGATACGAATTATAAGCCGGAGGGCGAGACAGGCTCGGGCTTTTCGGACGACTGTATGCAGTGGATCCTGGAGCAGCTTAAGGACGCGCAGGAAAACGACCAGTATGTTATAGCGATGACGCATCATCCCATGATTGCGCCGTCCCCGTTCTATGCCATAATCGGCAAGGGCGATATGCAGCGCAACCATGAAACAACAAGAGAGATATTTGCGGACGCTGGGCTGCACTGTATGCTGACCGGGCACACGCATGTTCACGATATAAGCTACATCATAAGCCAAAAGGGCAATGTTTTTTATGATATAGCCTGCGGCGCCATGATTGGCTGCCCCCCTGTGATGCGGACAATCACCTTTGACCCGAAGAATGCGAAAATAGATGTTGATACAACGGTTATAAAGGAGGTCCCGGGTCTTGACACGGGCGGCAAGCCGTTTGACGAGTACATGAAGGGCTTTTTCTTCGGCATGATTTCAGAGGTCATCTGGGCTATGGGCAACGATATAGACCGCCTTGCGGAAATGACCCCCGCGTTCTCAATACCCGGCGAAAAGGTAAAAAAGCTTGCGTGGATCATAAAGCCGGTAGGCAAGTTCCTCAACAAGCTTACATTTAAGAAAATATGGAAAATATGCAAAAAGGAATCCGGGCTTAAAAAAGAGGATATTGCCGATATCGCGGATAAAAAAGCAGTTGATTTCATTCTGGAGCTCGTTCAGAATCTCTATTGCGGCGATTCCCCCTACGGTCCCGAAACACGGGAGTATAAGCTGACCTGCGCCTGCCTGAATGTCATTGATTCTTTCTTGGATACGATTCACCTTAATATAGGCAAATTCCTTAAAGGGGCAACAAGCGTCAGAGGCCTTGTGGAGCCCTTGCTCTGGAACCCCGGCTACTGTGACGCTAAAGCAACGCTTCCGCTGTTCCCGGTTTATGACAATCCGGCGGACGCGCCGCAGCTTGAGGATAAGCGCCGCGGCTTCAAGGACCCGGTTAAAAAGAGCAAAAAAGGGCCGCTTATTCTGCTCATCATCGTGCTTGCGGTTATCCTGCTGCTTGCGGTAATAGTCGGCTTGCTTGCCCTTGTTGTTTGGGCGGTTATTGCAATCATCGGGGCGATAACGGGCGCGCTTCCGCTTTTGATGTAATAAATATTAATAAAATATTAATTTTGTATTGCATAGACGAAAGCGATTTGTTATAATCAAATAAAGTAAGCATAAAAGCGGGAAGAATCAAAGCTTCTTCCCGTCCGTGCGGTTTTAAGGAGTAAAATTATGGCAGATAAGAAAAAATTCAGCCTCGGCGGCTTAGACGACGCTGCGGAGGAAAAAGGCTCGTTTATCAAAGCACTTTGGCAGCTTTTGAAATTTTTGGTGGTTTCAGGGCTTGTAACAATCATTCAGCTTGTTTTAGCTAATGTTCTGCCGCTTATTTTTGACGGCGTTACGGCAACGCTTCCTGAATTTTTGCAGGGTATTTTCGCACCGAACACTATTTTTGACGCTACAACTGCGGAGGGAATAGAGCAGATTAGTAAATATGTTGTGGGCGGCACGATCGAAAACGGCGTGGTTGTAGGCGGCGTTGTAACCTGGGGTTATCTTCTGCCCTTCTTCCTTTCAAATCTTATAGCAAATATTTACGGCTTTTATCAGAATAAGAAAACCACATTCAAATCCGACGCGCCGTGGTATAATTTCGCTATTTATATTATACTTATGGTTGCGCTTATCCTGTTTTCAACATGGCTTCAGGGCTGGCTTGTAGGTATAATGGCTAAAGTGGATTGGGAATGGCTCCAAACTCTTGCAAGAACCATAGCAAGCCTCGCAGCGGGCTTTGTGCAGATGCTTGTTCTGTTCCCGATGGAAAAATTCGTTCTTCTTAAAGAGAAGAAAGAGGATAAGCCTGCCGAAGCAGCGGAATAAATCATAAACTGTATAAATCACAAAAAACGCTTCTCCGAGATTTCGGAGAAGCGTCAGCGTGTCAAAAAAGGTAATTATTGTATAAAGAGGCGTATCCTGACACGCTGATAGGTTGCCGAGAAATCGATTCGGATTTCGCATTTTGTGAGCGGGTGCCGTACAGAGGTACTGCCCCCGAGCAAAAGGCGGAAAGCGCAAAAACCGCACAGCTGTGCGGTTTTTTAACTTCATTTGCATATTATATAGTTTTAAAGTTTGTTTTATTTAAAACATTCTTCGATAACTGTCATTGTTCTCGCTGAATAAAAACTCAATAACTCATGCGCGCTCCGGACGACTTTATCGACAGCCTGACGCTTCTCCGAGCTTTCGGAGAAGCGCTTTTTTCTTTATATTCACACCGTATAA
>CAYOPQ010000005.1:0-44041 GCA_964405895.1 uncultured Bacteroides sp.
TTAACATAACATCACCGTAATTTTATTTTTTAGATATTATAGTACCTGATAAAATGCAGGTCAATGCTTTGTTCACATTTTATTTAAACTATTCATACATTGTTTACAATTTAGGCATAGAAAAAGGGCGGAGGTTTTCGCCTCCGCCCCTGAATCATTTAATATTCTGAATCAGCACTATAGAAACTGAAATAATCAGTATTCCAGTCGCCTGATATAATGACATCTTCAGTGCGCAATGATTCGGATTCAAACATATCAATCTCAACATCGGGAGATATATAAACTTTTTTCATTTTAAACACCTCCGAATTAGTCTGACTCGGTAGTAACAGTACCGTCTGTAGCGCATTTAACGATCGGACCGTATGCTACGCGCGGTATTGTTGTTGTTTTACCGTTTGCATCCGTGTAAGTGTACATATAGCTTACAAACGAGCGGACATAGATGTCATTCTCACCAACAGTGGTGGTCATGGAGTAGGTGTTCCAGGACGAAGCGGCTGTAGCCGCAATCGTGGTAACACCGTCCGCGCCTTTTATAAAGCTGTCGTCCGAAAGCTGCGTATTTGAATACAGCAAGCCGTACTGAACGATTTGAATATTTGAATCATCGGAATCATAGTCAGCAACCGTGAAATTGCAGTACAATCTGAATTTCAAATTGCCGCTTGAATCATAATAAGTGCTTGACGCTGAACCGAAGGAGAACGGTATCTGATAATTTTCAATATCGTAAACATCCGAAGTATCAAAATAATTACCAAGTTTTTCCAGACTGATTGCTCTGTAGGTAAGACCGTTGTTATCAATCGCCAATGTTTCAAATGTGGAATCATAGGAGGCGACATACCATGTTGCGTCTTCATCAGACGGGTTATCTTCAGTCATGATCCATGCAAAGAAGTTCTCTTCATCATCGGCTACAAAGGTCAGCAGCGTGTTCGTCTGAACATTTTCCTTAGAAGATACACCATTTACAGTACCGGATTCGTCATCAATGTTGTATGAACTTGTGGGAAGCTCATATGAGCCTCTCTGCTTAACCTGAATACTGCCGTCCTCCAGCGTCTTCACCTGCCATGCGGTGAAGGTGTAGAACAGAGCTTCATTCACTTCAACAGTATGTGTTCTGACTTTGACATCGGTATAGGTTAAGGTGTTGCTGTCCTCGTCAACATAATATGAAAATTCAGAATCGCTGTTGATATAGCCAACATCAAGCTGTGTGCCGAAGTAATCCACTACCGTTACCTTGGTTGCGTCGTCTACAATGGTTGTAAGATAAAGGTTTACAACCGTATCCTGCTGGATCTCGCGCTCAACGGTGTAGCCGGTTTCATTGATGATGGTCATATCTGAATTTTCAGACTTGATTTCCCATCTTGAAACAGCGTAGTCAGAAACAGTATAACCGTTATTTTCCAATACTTCAGTAGCGTCAAACGATACATTTTGTCCGAAATAGTAATTTTCGGTTCCGGTACAACTCGGTTCATCTGCACCGTCAATATAGATATTGAATGTAACGGTGTATGTGCTTCTGTTATCGGTGTCGTTCAGCGTTTCAAGAATCTCCTGAGTTATCGGGTCTGTTTGGTAAAGCCTCGTATTCGCGTAGACCTGACCGTTATCCTCAATAAATACAGCCGTATTGTAGCCGAGCGTATCATAGGTATAGTTTGTTGTTGCCACACCGTCTATAATATAGCCGTAATTCAGGAAACTATAAAGCTGATATGCAGGAGTCTCCTTATAAGCGTCCAGATCCGCCTTCAGATTGAGCGACTGCGCTTCATTATAGACCTCGTAGCAATCCTCATAATCTATTGGAACCAACTCGCCGTAGGCTTCCTGCAACGCATATGTGGCTTGATTTATCGTTATCTGCGCTTCGGTAAGCGTATTCGTAGTATAAGTAACAGTTCCGTTCGGTTCTTTAGTTACATGGCCGTCTTCCTCAATGGTCATCTTATAGACCTCAACGGTTTCCAATTCGTACTTATACTCGGTTTCTCTGTAAGCCTCAATGCTGTCTGCGTCGCCCTGCTCAACAGACCTTTCCTGCGCCGTTTGGTAAGCTTCGGCAAAGGTCTTCCAGGAGCTCAGCGTGTATTGCTGAAGCGTGTTGCCGTCGTCATCCGTTTCAAGGAAGCTGTAAAGCCTTACATCATCGCCAAAGTCATCGGCTGTATCGGCTGTGGACGCGGCGGTATAGGTCAAAGCAACGCCGTCGGTAACCTCAGTACCAGTTACACTGTAAATACAATCTTCATCGCCGTACAGCTCATACTGAAGCGCCGAATAATCCGCGTATACCACAATATCCTCAAGCGCCTCAATCAAAGCTCTGTACGCGTTGTAATAATTTACTTTAGCAATTGATTCGTCATCGGTTGTGCCGAGATTTCCGTAGTTATGCTCTATATATTCCTGACCGGAGCTCTTATCCGCGATATTCATAAAGTTATCCGCGGTAATCTCCTCATCTTCACCGTCAGTTATGTTGAGATAGAGATACGGACCGTATTGTTTAATAGCTTCTTCAAGCGCTTCTACCGCTTCAGAATCCACAGTGCTCTCGCCCAGAACAATGTCATAAACGGATACAGCCAATTCATAAGCGTTGCTGAACTGCTGGAACTCGTTATAGGAGAACAGGTGCTCGTACGCAACTTCAATATCATCCAAAAGCTCTTCCATATAGTCTTCCGCGGTCATGCCCGATTCCAGATCCTGACCGTTGTACTGGCTTGCGAAAAGCTTATAGTTGTTGCAGTACCAAACCGCTACCTGAAGCGCCTCTTCAAATTCACCCCAGGTTTCCGTTGTATATTCAGCCTCATCCAGCGCAAGATAATCGGCAAGCTCGTCATACAGTGTGGACTTGTCATAAACGCTGACGGAAAGACCGATTACAGAGTTGCTTACGGCTCTATCATCAGCTCGTCTGAAAGTAGCCGTCGCGGTCATCAGCCTAAGACCGTTCGTTTCGGATTCCACTGCCTGAGTATAATTCGCGGTCACGCTGTAGGTGCTGTACATCATGGTTGTATCGGCATTGATTATACCGCTGAATGAACCGTAAACACCGTTTACAACTGTGCTAGTGCCTGTACCCCATGTTGAGTCTACGGATGAAATGGTTCCATCTGTAAATCCTCCCGAAGCAGAGGATATGGTAAAGGTTTGCGTTCTTCCGGTCGGGGCGCTGCTTAATGCCGGAACCTCCGTCGCAAGGAAGCTCATTGTAATTTCGCCCGTTTCGGTGTCTACGGTGAGACCGCCCATTGTAACCGTGGAATCGTCGTCCGGCAGCTTGGACAAGTCAATATAGTAATTTGCCGTGACGCCGCTGTTGGTTGCACTGACGGATGAACTGGTACTCGTAGAAAGCGCATATGTGCCGGCTACATTTACATTTGTAGCTATATCATTTACACTGCCGGTCATCAGGGCAATCGTATAACCACTGCCTGCATTGCTGGCATTTGTGTAAATATCATAGCCGCACAAGCCGCCCACATCAACAGGGCTGTCAAGATACGCATAGTTGCCGTAGTTGGAAGTGGCGGTTACCGTACCCGTAGAGCCGTCCGCCCTGAGCATGCCGACTGATTCATAGTAACTGAACCAATATACAGTCTGCGCCGCCGCGGTGGCATTGGCGGATACCGGGTTCGGCATACAGGTTACATAAATGTTTTCCGTATAATCTGCGCTGCCGTTCGTATATGCCACCTGAACCGTGGTGTTGAAAAATTTAAGTTCATCGGAATCAGCTTCATCATAAGCGTTTTTAGCGCCGTTTATTGTGCCGGTCAGAAGATATTTTCTGTACCCTTCCTTATCGGAAGTCAATTCCGTAACGGAAATGCCGCTCTCCTGGTCTGTGGCGGTAATGCCCGTTATTTCATAGCTTTTATTGATATAGATATAAGTGGAGCGCTCGCCCTGCTCATACCCGTCATTATCCGCAACGCTGTCCGAATTATAAGCCTGATAGTCGTGGTTCTCAGTAGAACCGTTTTCATTCGGAACCGTGCCGTCTGAAATCTCATCGCCGTAGAACATATAATCGGAGGAGGTCATGGAACCGTACGCTTCCGAATTATTTTCACCGTGCGTGTAAATAATATTCTCCCAGCCGTCGTCCGAAATCATGGAAAGCCCGGAATCTTCTGCCTTGGAAGCGGGTGAAAGCGAATTTGCCTTTACGCCCCACGCAAGCGTTTTGTAGCCGTTCAGGTTGCCGACTGCGGAAAATACCGTGCGCTCAACGCCGGTTTCATCCGTCATGGTGATCAGAACGCCGCTGTAGGTGACCGTACCGGTTGCTGTCGTAAGGTACATCTTAATATATGTGCCGCCGGATGCAGCGGCAGAGAGCGTATAGGTGCCCTCATAAGCGCCGGAAATTGTGCCGTCGCTCGCAAGGGTTATACTGCTGCCCGTTTCAAGGTCGCCGCTTATGCTCTGGTCAAAGATGAGCATGCTCCAGTCGCCGGCAAGCGAATTGCCCGTGTAAGTATAGCCGTCGTCGCCAAAGGTTTCGCCGCTGTACTGGTACGGCAGAATACACTGCCAGCCCTCCTCGTTATAAAGCACCTGGTGTACCCTTGCCTCGTTCATATAGTTTGTTGAGGCAAGCGAGCGTTCGGAACGCGAGCCGCTGTACATTCTGGTGTGGTATGCAATAAAGGTTTTGCCCGCCTCGTTCGTTTCCGCTTCATCCGGCACAACCAGATTGGAGGAATGGCCGTTGTCATAATAGGAGGTACTGCCCGTTATCTGGTAATTGCCCATCAGCTTCATACCGGACTGGAAGTCGTCCGTGCTGGTATCAGTTGAAAGATCGCCGGTTATGTCCGTATACGGGCCGTTGACATTTTCGGATCTCCACACGCGCATGGTGTATCTCTGCTGATGCACATTGCCGTAGGTTACCGTAAGGTAGTAGTAGCCGTTGTCATAATAGATGAACGAGCCTTCGCCGGAGCCGGAGGTATTTGTGGCTGTCTCCTCGGTTGTGGAGGCGATTTTTATGCCGTAATAGATGTCGGCATCATTGCCGTTGCTGTCTTTTAGTTCACTATTATCAAGCGTATGCCCGTCTTCGTTCAGCTTAACCAGCCATATGCCGCCGCTGAAGGAGCCGTAGGACATATAGAGGTTGCCGTCTTCATCGTAGAACGGTGTTGCGTCAATACAGTTGGGGTAATCATCGTCATTATAGGTGTATCTGCCGGAAATTATACTTGCCCAAATACCATTATCAATCAAGTATGTTCTGTGCTGCGTGCTTGAATCCATATACGCACTTACATTTACATTGTTGTCGGTGCACGCATTATCATGATAGCCCGAATACAATACAGGATAGAAAGTATCATACGGACCCTGAATGCTGTCCGCCTCCGCAACAAAGATCATGGAAACGCAGCTGCCCCAAGAGGACGCGGCGCAGTACATTTGCCATTTTTTGGTAGTTTCATTGTAAATTACGGACGGCGCCCAAATCATAAGCCCTCTGCCGTAGTGGGTGGAGGAGCCGTCGTTGGAATAGCCTTCTTCCGCGGAATACTCAAGCGGCATGGCGTAGCTTGCATACTCGTCCGCGTCTTCGCCTTCAACGCCGTAATGCCCTTCCGCGCCGAGCGCTGTCGTATAAACATCGCCGAACAGGTCTTGGTTTTGGTAACCCGTTCTGCCCTCTGTGTCTGAAATCTCATACCAGTTGGCAAGGTCGTTGGAGCCGTACATCGTCATGCCCGTACCGAACATATAGTAAAGGAATTCGCCTTCCGTCCATGTTTCGTTATAAACGATGGTGGGGTCATGGCCCTCCGCGTACTTGTACACGGAATCATCGTTTTCGCCGTATATGGCGCGGATTTCTATCTGCATAAGGGCTGAATTATAAAATCTTATATCGTCAATATAAGAATCGTAGCCCGAGCCCCAGTATCCCAAGCCGTAGCCGATTGAGCATGTAACATTTTCATCGCAAATGAAATCAAGCAGATAGCTGAAATCTTCAAGTAAGCCTGTATCATAATCCGAGCCGGGATCCGTTTCGTATGTATATTCAACGCCGTTGAGGTAGAATTTGATATAATCCTCCTCTATCGTAAACGCGTAGTGCGCCCATGTGGCGTTGGTAGAGGCTGTGGTTGTTGTGGTGTAATAAGGAACGCCCACAATATCCTCATCGCTGTCAATCATGTAATTCACATAGTTATTGTAATTGTTATCTTCATCTATAGCGCCCTTGGAAATCAGTATGTAGCCGCCGAGTGTGAAGGACACATACCAATAATCGTCATAATTATTAGCTGACTCTACCTCTAAGCCGTATTTTGCAAGCAGCTCACTCGAGGGTACGCCGTAAAAGGTAATAAACGGCGTCCACAGGTTGTTGGCCTTATCCACCGTGTAATAGTTCCAGCCCATAATCGTGGCGCCGGTGTCACTAAGGTTATAGCCGGCGAACGGGTTGCTCTCGAATGTGGCGTAGCTGCCCGGCGCGTCCTCATTCGCGGTGAGGCGCAGAGCGGCAGACCTGTCCGAAACGCTGCCGATGCTTACGCCTTGGGTCTTATCACCGAAAACCTCCAGACTGCTGCTGCCTTCGCTGAAGGAATTTTCATAGATGGGGTCGTCTACATCTACAATTTCTCCGGTATTCACATCGTAATACTGCGCCTTGTATGCACCGTCTTCATAGGTTGCATACGCGTATAAGCTTTCCTCTTCATCGTCGTCCGCGGCATACGCCACAATCGGCGCGCTTGTAAACAGCATCGCGACCGCGAGAAGCAGTGAAAGCAGCCTTTTTGAAAGGTGTTTCTTCATAAATGTACCTCCTGACAATTTACCGAATGAAAAACAATCGGTATATTTCGTAAAATAGTTGTTTTGTACAACATATTGGGGGGTTGCTGTACATATCAAATACTATTCCACAATTTAGGAATATTTTATCATTTTAATATGAAAATGTAAATAGTTAATTAAAATTTAATAAATCAAAATTTAAAAATTGGCAAACAGCCTAAAATTCAGAACTTATTTTCGCTGTTTTTTGTATGTTTTGTATACAGCGCTGTGCGCGAAAGCCGCTGTTAAAGTCAAAAAATACGCTTTTTTGCGTTTGCGAATTCACAAAATGTTTACATTCAAACGATTTATAATCGGATTACCGAATCAAATTGCCTTTCTGTATACCGCGCTTCTTTTATATATTTATACCTATTTATATAAGCGCTTGCGCAAACAAAATTACAGCGCCATACCCTATATACAAAACAACTATTTTACGAAATATACCGGTGATTTTTATCCGGTAATTAACCAGGAGGTACATTATGAAGAAACACCTTTCAAAAAGGCTGCTTTCACTGCTTCTCGCGGCAGTCATGCTTGTGGCAAGCGCGCCGATTGTGGCGTACGGCTATGACAGCGCTGACTTGGCGGATGCAATTTCTGCGTCATCTGATGTAAAATACCTGTTCGCGTATTTTACTTCCAACACGCAGTACGGGCAGCAGATTCGTTTTGCCGTGTCTGAGGACGGGCTGAACTACACGGCGCTCAACTACAACAGCCCCGTAATCACGCACAGTGACGAGTATTTTGAGGATGTGCAGGCTGCGGGCGAGGTTGAGGCGAACACGCAGTACAAGTCCAAAACATACTCCTCAAGCGCGGGCTATTCGCGCGACCCGTATGTGTTCAAAGCCGGCGATTACTATTACCTGATTTGCACGGATATGGACGCATCCACGGGCGGCCAGCATGAAGAATGGAACGGCGATACCTGCTTTGTAATCTTCAAGTCTGAGGATCTGATGAACTGGTACCAGATATCGGTATTCAGCTCTACAGAGCTTGGCTCGATTGAGTGTACGGACAACACAACCCGCGATTTCAGCAGCACCATCCGCGCGTGGGCGCCGGAGGTCATCTATGACGAGAGCACGGGCAAATACCTGCTTTACTGGGCCAACTTCTTCAGCGACTGGTACGCGTCTGTTTTCGGCGTATATCTCAATGATGATTTTACCGACTTTGATACCGAATCCGAAGTTTATGAGATGTACCACAGCATAAACACGGAAAACGGCGCGGACACGGCAGCCATAGACGCCGATATTATTGAATATAGCGGCACCTATTATATGTTCTACAAGGACGAGGCTGAAGGGGAAATCGGCTGCGTTACTTCCGATACCCTTACCGGACCCTATAGTCAAGACACTTATATCGATGTAACAACCGGCGTTTCAAGCGTAGCGGTTGAGGGCTGCCAGGTTTATCAGATCGGCAATTCGGACTACTATGTGCTGATGATGGACGAATACAACAACGGCACTTTCGTATTCGGCATTACCGATAGTCTTGATGAACTTGATTTTGAGGGTATGAACACCGAAGACTACAGCCTCAGCGGCTTCTCGCCGCGCCACGGCTCCGTTATCCAGATTTCTAACGAGGAGTATGAGGCGCTTGTAAACTCCGGCGGCACGAATGTAGAAATCGGCACGATTGAATATCCGTTCTCAAACGAGTACACCTGGGATAACCCGTCTTCAGACTACTGGTATTTCGGTGGCATTCAGGACGGCAGCGGCTACTACTTTGATGTTGCCATCGGCGCCTGGACGAGCGGCGGCTTTGAGGATTATGTTATATCGGATACCGGCTACGGCGATACGAGCGGCGCGTATGCGGAAACCGGGGACGGCTATACAGCCTACATGAGCAATATCTTTATCAATGACACCAGCGTAAGGGAATACCTGAGCAGCGAGGACTTTACCGTAAGCTTTGACTATACGCCGTATATGGACAGCCTGTACGATAACGACGGCGATTTGCTTGTTGACTGGTCTGGCGGCACCTCAAACGGTTCCCTGTCCGGCGCGGCGGTCATCTTCGCGATTTCCACGGAGAAGTATGATTACATCCGCATAACGCAGGACGGTACACTCACCGTTTGCACGAGCATTGACACTGATAATGATACGGCGGTATATGATTCCACAAACTTTGAAATGCCTTCAACGGGTGTTTCCGCGAACTACATTATTACATATGACGGTTCGGTAGTTACACTCTATATTGACAATGAAGTGGCTGCTTCGCTGGAAGTGGAAGGCGGAATCCCCGGAATGGAATACGGCGCGGATACAAGCAGCGGCTATACAAGCACAGGCGTTTTCTATGCCGCGCTCGGCTGGACGGATGTTTGCGCGGATCACTACAAGCCGTTCGGCAAATACGAGAACCTTGTATTTTATAACAGGGCGTTCACCGCTACAGAGGCGCAGCTCGGTATGGCTACGGACCTCAGCACGATTGAAAGCTGCATGGGTACGCTTGAGGACCTGTTCGGCAGCGGCGACCTGTATTACGGTATGTCGGACGCGCTCGCAGCCTATATCGAGGCGCAGGAGCTCCTGACCGTCAGCGAGTACGGCACGGTAGATGTTACGGCTGACCTTAACGCGTGCCTTACGGAATTGCAGACCGCGATTAACGCGATGACGCTGTATCACGACTCTTATCAGACCTCGTCCCTGTACACGGCGTATTTCAGCGTTGAAGAGGTGGGCTCAAGCATACTTGCCGCGAGCGGAAATACCTATGACGCGTCGGATAAGGATTCCGGCGGCTGGCAGATAGACGATTCGGGCGACTGCGAGTTGACATATTACACGGATTATGATACTACATGGGTTTTTGTGACTTTTGAGTCTTATACTGAAACAGCGCTCTCGGTTGCCGGAGACAGCTATATCCTGCTGTATGACGGCACCAACGATGTTTCCGCCCCGATCAAATACTATTTCCACACTTATGAGAACTGGAGAACTGATGAATCTTGGAGAAGCGGTCTTCTTTCCATTTATCTGAATAATGAGGATTTAACGCAGGTTACGACCACCGACGACAGTATACTGCTTACCGGTATCAATGACAGAACCTACGCGAGATACCACTGGGCGACATGGAATACCGGTACTGACGAAAATTATTTCTACATCGCAAATTATGAGGTGCCGAGCACCGAGTATTATTCTTCCTTCTACGCCTCCACAGGGCTGGGCTTTAGAACGAATGATGATGATCCCTTCTACTATGGTTTTTCCACTGTTTTATACAGCGGCACTCCGGAGGATACGCTTACAATCGTTAACCCGAATGTTATATTTGTGGACGCCTTCGGCAACAGCACCTCCTTCGGCAACGGCGGCGCCGACAATGTTAAGGGAACGGGCAGTGGTGCTTCCGAAAGGTATCAAACGGCAATATCCTCAAGCACCGCCACTGCGCTGGACGGCACCTCCGCGTTTGCGGACGGCTACGCCTCCACCTACTATATCCTTGACATAAGCGATATTACGGAGGCGCTCAACGAGGTTTCCGCCTCGCTCGCCTCGCATAAGCTTTCCGATTTCTCCGCCGTTATGGTTGATGTGTTCGATGTTCTGGAAGAGGTTATGGCGTACAGCCCGTACGACACCGTACAGGAATATGTAGGCACCGACGGCTATATTGCTTCAAGCCAGATGCAAGCCGTAGCGGAAATTCTTGAGGCTGAAATAGACGAATATGTTGAAATGGTTGAGCAGCTTGAGGATGTTGTAGTGTACAACGACTATGACGGCTATGACGCGCTGAAAATCGCGAGAGACAACGGCGAGATGAATCAGGCGTACACCGCAGACTCCTCCGTTTACACAGCGGAAAGCTGGGAAGCCTTTGAAGCGGCTTATGATAAAGCGGTTGAGGAAATCGACAGGCTTGCTGACGCCAATACGCATTTCAGAAACGAGCTTGCCGAGAACAACACCGACAAAGATATGACCATCTACGAAGTTGTAGAAGACCTCTACAAGGCTTACTACGGGCTCAGAACCCACGCGGATTTCACCGATGTGCAGGAAGCAGAAGAGGATGAGGCTGTTCAGACAGGCGCGCGCACCGGTCTCGGAGAAGACATTGAAAATCAGAACTACACCTACGGCTCCTGGTACAATTTTAAAACCGCGTATGACGCTGTAGTTGATTTCAATGACGAGAATCCGGACGACACCGTTTACGCTATGTATGCGGAGGGTGAGGAAACAACGATTTCGGTCGGTTCCTACGGATTTACATTCACCGTTACCCCCGAATCCGATACATACAGCGATATTCAGCAGACAGCCGATGATTTGGCGGAGGCTCTGCTTGACGCGGTAGATCTGCTTGCTGCGGCAGCTCCCGATTACTCGGTCTACAACGCCGTAACCGAGGAAATCAAGAACCAGGATGTGGGCGCGTTCGCCAAGGGTGAAGACGCCGCGCTGTATACCCTCCTCAGAGAGCAGGGCACGCAGGAGGCAAGCGTAACCTACAGCGTAAACGGCACTGTAGAGGTTGACACGCCTGTATTTGACGCGGATAGTAATGTTATCGAGGATGAAGACGGCAATAAATCGATTAACGAAACCGCGTATGTTGTAGATGATGACGGAAATGTTTGGAAAAACCTGTCTGATCAGGATACGCTTGACGGTTATATTGCTCAGATGATTACCTATCTCAACCTGGTAAACGATGACACTTCCGAAGATAATGAAGAGCGCGCGACATATACCGTAACCTATACCATTATTGACGGTGAGACGACAACTACAGAAACATACACCTACTATTACGGTCAAATCTTCACCGCAACCGTAGAGGAAGGCAGTACAGTATATAAATGGGTCGTTGAATCTGACGACGGTGTAAAAACAATACCCTCGTCTGCTACCTATTCCGCTTATATTACAAGAGATGTTACAATCACTGCATATCTCTCTCAAACGGATGAAGATAATGAAGAGCAGATAACCCTGCAAATCCTCAACCAGTACGGCAATCTTGTTCAGGAATTCTATGTTGATGCCGATACAGAAGTAACGGTTGACAAGTACTCCCTTAAGATCGGTGATGATGAATATACCGCTACTGACTTCAGCTGGCTTGCGGATACGCCGTTCTATACCTTTGACGGCTGGCAGGTCAACGGCGCCAACTACAACAACGGCACCACCTTTACCGTAAGTGATGTTGATGACGGAAGCGGCGTTGTTAAGCTGAAGATCAAGATGAATGTGACAAGCGATGGATATACCATCAGCTTGGACGGCAGTCCGATCGACAACTATGTATATGATCAGGAGGTTACCATTACGCCTACCGAACCCGCAGATGAAACGCAAACAGTATACGGAATCGCCATTCAGATCGGCTCCGATTACTATGTTGTTTCCTACGGCAGTGAGGACTATAAATTCTATGTTGCGGGCGGCGTAGATCTGTTCACCATTTACAAAAACAATGACGGCAGCTATACAATCAGTGGTAAAACATTTACGGAAGAAAGCGATGCGGATTTCGTTGAAAAGCTTGATAATCAGCTTCCGTTCAGCTACTCAATCGGTCAGCTGACAGATGAAAACAATGTATTTACCACCTACAGCGCTTCTACGGCAAATGTATCGGTTGAAGTCACCGAGGTCGGCACGATTTATACGACGAGTTCTGATATCGGCGAAGATCCCGAGGCGTTTGTATTAGATACTTCCGGCGTATCGTGCGTAGCCGCAACAAACCAGAATACGGAAACAATGCAGTATGCCTTGAGGCTGAGCGGCTGCAGCGGCAAAACCGTTTACACAAGGTCCTATGTGAAATACAGCTACACAGCCGCTGACGGAAAAACGGTAATTCAGACGGTTGTTTACGGCAATATCGTTTCAACTGTGGATGCTGACTAAACAGAGAGGAGAAACAGAAAATGAAGAAATTTTATGAATCTCCCTCTGCGGAGATAGAAGTGTTCAGCTTAGACGGCAATTTTATTACAACTTCCTACGGAGACTTGGAAGACAGAGTCGACGACCGCGTGGTCAATTCCTATTCCTACTACAACGAATTCTAAACAGGATTCAAGATTCATGGGCGGAGGATTTATCCTCCGCCCTTTTTCCATGCCCAAGGCGCAAAAAAACAAGGGAGCCTGCGCTCCCCTGCTCTGCATACCTATGTAAATCATTTTTCATAAACGGCGGCTATACTGCGCGCCTTCTCCGCCACCATATCCGCAAGGTGCTGCGGGCTGACGACCTTTAAACCGTCTCCGAACTGCATGACCCAGGAAACAAACCCGTCGCTCACCGCCACGCTTACAACGGTTTCAAAATGCTGCATATCAACGGCTGTAAGCGGCACATTGGCGCCGAAGCGGTCCATAATCTGCTCTCTCAAATCAATATGGCACCTGAGCGTTACCTCCTCCACACTGCCGCTGAACATATTAAACATCTTTGCCGCGTAATCCGCCGAATCAAAAACCGTATATTCGCTGCATTCGCAAACCGGTCTGGCGCGCTCCTCCAAAACGGAGATATTCCTAATCCTGTCCAGCCGGAGGTTCATCAGATTGTCGTGGCTGCTTTTATTGCACACAAGATAATACTTGTCATTCTTCCAGATCAGCGCATAGGGCGATACGGCAAACTCCTTTGTTGTATAGCTCTTTTTATTTTCCTTGTCAATCTTTCTTGTGCGGTATTTTACGCGCACCTGTTTTTCCTGCGTTATCGCCTGATCCAGCGTATCAATACTATCATAAATCTTTTCATTATCGCACTTATTCACGCCTTCCCTGAACACCTGGGCGCAGAGCGAAGCCGCCTGCCCCTCTGAAAGCAGGCTGCGCAGCTTGCCGGTAAGCGCGCCGGTCATTTTGGGCGTGATAAACGGAGCGGAGGTAACGGCGTCAATCAGCAGGCGGACCTCCGCCGGCTCAAATTCGCGCCCTTTAAGGTAAAAGCCGCGCCTGGGGTAAGTTACGGAGCAGACCTCAATGCCGATATTGTTCAGCGCCTTAACATCCGCGTAGATGCTTTTGCGCTCGCAGGCAACGCCGTCTTTTTCAAGCAAATCAATGAGCCTGCTTGAGGAAAGCGGGTTATTCTCGTCTGAATACCTGCGCAGATACTTATAAATCAGCAGGGTTTTGATTTTGGTGGACTGCATAAAATATCACCTCGTGTAATAAATATAATTTTTATCCTTTTACCGTATTTTACCATAATCAGGTAATATTTTCAATAATCGTACGGAATATAGGACAGCAGTCGTTTGAACCGCTTGTGCCGTCCTCCGTCATCACAACAATGCAGTACTGCGGGTCGTCATAGGGATATATGCCGGCGAACCAGGTATTCAGCACTTCCCTGCCGTTGACATAAATGCCGCTCTGGGCGGTAGAGGTCTTGCCGCCGGTTAAGCCGTTATATTCCGCCGCCGCGCCCGTGCCGTTTGTAACAACATAGCGCATATACTCGCGCAGCACAGCGCAGGTATCGTCGCTCAAAACGCGGCTCGACATACTGTACGGCATGGTCCGGAGGTTACCGTCCGCGTCCACAGTCGCGCTGACAAGCGTGGGCGGCGTATAAAAGCCCGTGCCGGAGAGCGCGCAGAGCGCCGCGCAGAACTGAAGCGGCGTGGCGGTCAGCAGACCCTGCCCGAAGCCCAGCAGCGCAAGCTGCCCCCTGGATTCCTGCAAAATATCCTCGTCCGGCAGGTTGCCGCCGCTCACAGTATAATCCGTCATGAGCTGCGTTTCCTCGCCGAAGCCGAGCGCTGCCGCGGTTTCGTGCAGCTTTTCCGCGCCGATGGTGAGCGCCAGCTTAACAAAAAAGCAGTTGCAGGAATTGGCAAGCGCCGTTTTTATAGTTTCCGCGCCGTGGGCGTTCTCGTTTTGGCAGGAAAAATCCGTATCGCCAACGGTTATGCTCCCCTCGCAGGTGTATTCAAGCTCTATGCCGTTTTCAAGCGCGCAGGCGGCAACAACCAGCTTGAAAACCGAACCCACCGTATAAGCCGTTACAGGGCGGAATATATTGTCATCCGGCGCGGAATACAGGGCAAGCACCTGCGCCGTCTGCGCGTCCATAACCACAACGGCGCCCTTGCGCATATACTGCGCCGCCTCTTCAACAGCCGCCTGGATTTTACTGTCCACAGTCAAGACAACGCCCTGCGGCACATCGGTATTATATTCCTCTATGATTTCGCCGTCGTCGCCGTCAAGGAGCCTGCCCAGAGCGTCTACGGTAAAATTGATGTCCATCGTGTAGGCGGTTTCGCCGTACACATTTTGAATGAATTTCAGAAACGCGGAGGTTTCATTTTCCTTTACCTCGTAGATTTGGATATACTCGCAGTCTGCATAAGCGTCTATTTCCCTTACAATCGGATAGCCCTGCGAAAGCTCTTCTACGATTTCTTCGATTTCGCTTTGGTCAAAGAGCAGGCTGAGCTCGGAAAGGCAATTTTCATTCGGCCGGATAACCGCCACAAGCTGATCTGTTTTATTGTTCATTTTACGCATATTTCTGTCATAAATCGTTTGCTTTTGGCTGTAGACGGTGAGCGTATAGCTGTTGTAGCCGGACGACACCGTATAATTCCCGCTCATGGTGATATAGCCCACTCTGCCGAGCGCCGCCGCAAAAAGAAACGAAACGGCGGCGGCAACGCATATAAATCTTTTTTTCATAAAAAATGCCCCCGTGATAGTATTCACGCGGGGCGTAGATTTAATCGCTTTTTCTTCTTAATATAGCGTGCCGTGAAATGTTTTTGCCGCAGTCAAAGGAATACACCGCCGTAGCCTTGTTGGCAACGGCAGTTTTTTCATGATCCGTTTCACAAAAAAGATTTTTTACATCAATTCTGTAAGGCTCGGCAAACGGCTCCAGCACCTCAAGCTGCTCGCCCTCGTAAAAACGGTTTCTCTGGTCAACGGTTACTCTGCCGGAATCTATGCTTTTAACCAGGGCGCACACCTCCCAGGCGCGCACATAGCCGCCGTAATCCGTTACCTGACCTTTTTTTATGGGGCCGAAATAAAAGCCCGTTGTGTACTCTCTATGGCTTATTTTATCCATTTCCTCAACAATCCAGGCGGGCGGCTTGAACTCCGCGGACGGGGCTTTTAAATACGCGTCAACAGCTGCGCGGTACGCATGTGTTACCGCCGCCGTATAGTATTCGCTTTTTGCCCTGCCCTCAATCTTAAACGAATCAATACCGGCGGAAACAAGCTGCGGTATATGCTCTATCATACAAAGATCGCGGGAATTAAAAATATAAGTGCCGTCCTCTTCCTGATTGACGGGGAAATATTCGCCCGGTCTTTTTTCCTCTACCAAGCTGTATTTCCAGCGGCAGGGCTGGGAACAGTCTCCCCTGTTCGCGTCGCGCGCGGTAAGATAATCGGAAAGAATACATCTACCGCTGAAGCTCATGCACATAGCGCCGTGAACAAAAGCCTCTATTTCAAGCTCCGGCGGACATTTATCCCTGATGCCCCTGATTTCGTCGAGCGAAAGCTCGCGCGCTGTGACAATTCTTTTTGCGCCCATTTCATAGAAAGCCAGCGCGGACGCGTAATTGACAATGCCCGCCTGCGTTGAAATGTGCACATCGGTATCCGGCGCATATTTTTTTGCAAGGCGCAGCACGCCCATATCGGCGATTATAAAAGCGTCCACCCCTACATCCGCGGCATATTTTAAAAATTCCGGCAATTCGGGGAGCTCATTGTTCCTGGGCAGCGTATTGCAGGTAAGATAAAGCTTTTTGCCGTTTTCATGCACAAAAGCAACGGCTTCTTTAAGCTGCCCGGCATTAAAATTTGAAGGGTTGGAGCGCATGCCGTAGCTGCTGCCGCCGACATACACGGCGTCCGCTCCGAATCTGACGGCAAGGCGCAGGCGCTCAAAATCGCCTGCCGGGGAAAGTAATTCAATCTTCTGCATATCCTTCCCCTTTTAATAAGAAAGATACGGAGCGTAGGTTTGAATCAGCGTTTTAAATTCCGTATAGGTTGCGGCGGTATAAAGATTGCCGTCGTTATCGTGGAAGAAGTAGTAATCGTCCGTATCGTCCGGGTAAAGCACAGCCTCTATTGCCGCAAGACCGGGATTGCAGATCGGACCTTCGGGCAAGCCGACAACCGTTGAATCCGAATTCGTGTTATAATACTGCAAATAGTAGTCCGCCGTATGCGCAGAGGTGGACGACAGCGCGGACGCCACATCATTGTTAATATAATCAGAGGTTGACTGGCAGCCGAGAGACGGGAAATTCGTTGTATCCGCAAGCCTGTTTTCTATAATCGCGGCTATGGTGGGCATCTGGGACTCACTGCCCGCCTCCGCCTGCACGATTGAAGCGATTGTGATCACCTCGTCCATCGTATACCCAAGCTCTTCGGCTCGTTCCCTGAGCTCTTCCGTAATAACCGATTCAAGCTGGCTTACAAATGTTTCAATTACGCTTGACGCGCTTTGGCCTACATAGAAGTTATAGGTTTCGGGGAAAAGATAGCCTTCCAGCCTGTACGGCACGGTTTCTTTTGACTCAAGGTCCGAAACAAGCGAATACGAAAATTCCGTTGATTCGATTACAGAGAGCAGAGAAGCGCGGTCGCACACCTCGTTTTCAACAAGCAAATCAATAATTTCAGGCACGGTTATGCCTTCGTAGAACATTATGGTAACCTCTTCGGTCGTATCCGCATCTCCCATCATATTGATGAGCATGCTTTCAAGCCCCATCTGCCCGTTGAGATAATATACGCCCGCCTTAAACGGCCCCGTTACATCATAGTCACCGATAACCGCAGCCGCAAGCTTAACATAAATCTTGCAAAAATTTTTGCAGGTTATCAGGTCGTAATCGGCAAGGAGGTCAATAGCTTCTGACGTGGATTCTATATCCTGCGTAAAATTGACGGTTACGGAGGATTTGGATTTCGTCATTCCGAAAACATCATTTAAGCAGAAAATGGCATAAACGGATATGAGCATGGAAACGGCGATGACAATTATAAAAAACAAATAGGTTGAGATAACATTTGATTTTTTGCCCTTGCCCTTTTTCTTAGAAGCCGCGGCTTCAGACGGCTTTCTATCTGTTTTAATGCCGGAATAATCCTGATTTGTAAAATACACATCTTTCTTTTCATTTTCCGTATCCGTTTCGGATAAGTTGATTCCGGTTTCATCAAGCTTAAAATCGTCCGCCATATGAAGCCTCCTTTACAATCTGATAATCTCGTTTTGCGTAAATATGTAGTCCACCGGCTTATCATGGCTTTCAGCCGGCAGTCTTTCACTTATTAATTCATTATAACATAAACCGACGCTTATATTTGTAAATTTTTCTAAAAATCTATCATAATAGCCTTTTCCGTACCCCAGCCTGAAGCCGAGACGGTCAAAGCCGAGGGCGGGAACAATGCACACCGCGTTATTAAAAGAATCCGCGCGGCTGCATATTTCGGGGTCCGGCTCCGTAATACCGAACGCGCCCTTCTTTAAATCTTTAAGGCTGTTAACCAAATAGAAATCCATATTGCCGTGCAGGTCGGCGCACCTCGGCAGGAAAAGGGATTTGCCGTCTTTTAAAGCCGAATCCATAATCAGCCCCGTATTGATTTCACTGCCTGCGGCAAAATAGCATAATATCTCCGCCGCATTTTTATAAAGCGCGCTGTTCAGGAATTTTGTGCATATCGTTTTATCTTTTTGCGTTTTAAATTCTATACCGGCTCTTTTTTTGGCAAGCTCGGAGCGTAAAGCGGCTTTTATCTGCACTGAATCGCGTTCCTTACAGCCTCGGCGGTCTGTGCGCCGCGCAAAGCGGAAACAATTTCAAGCCCGAAATCCACCGAAACACCCGCGCCGCGCGCCGTAATATAGTTACCGTCTTTTACAACATATTTATCGGATAAAACGGCGCCCTCCAAAAAGCGCTCAAATCCCGGATAAGCAATCGCTTCCTTCCCTTTTAAAAGTCCCCATTTGCCGAGTAACGAGGGACCTGCGCATATTGCGCAGACCATTTTGCCGTCCGCATCCGCCTGTAACACATATTCCTTAACGGCACTGCTGTTTTCAAGATTATCTACACCCGGCATACCTCCGGGAAGCACAACCGCCTCGGCGCTGCTGATAGCAACATCGTTTAAAGCGCAGTCCGCCGTTACCTTAACACCGCAGGAGGATTCCACGATTTCACCCGTTACGCCGACGGTGCAAACATCTATTTTGGCTCTTCTCATCATATCAACAGGCGAAAGCGCCTCAATGATTTCAAACCCGTCCGCAAGAAAAACATAAACCATAATGACTACTCCTTTATTTTAAATCCGGTGCCGCCTTCCGGCAGAACCGCTTTTGAACAGATCATGCCCCTGGGAAATGCATAATCACTGCCCTCATACAGATAAGCGCATATCTCCGCGCTTTCAAAAAAGGCTACATTGTTTTTATAGCTGCCGCCGGAATACAGCTTTGTTTCAAACCCAAAGCGCGCATAAAAGCGAAACAGCGCGTCGTCAGCCGGTATCAGCCAAAGGAAATCATAGCTCAGGCTTTTTGCCTTTTCAATAAGCGCAGATGAGAAGCCGAAATTTCTGTACTCCTTTTTGGTGCAGACCGCGTAGATATAAGCGCCTTTCTTGCCGCAGTATTCGCAGTCAATGAGAAAGAGCATGGAAACCAGCAGACCGTTTTTATAATATCCGAGGCACGATTTATTTTTGCAGTTTTTTAAAAAAAATTCTATTTCCTCTTTGGTATCCCCGAAAGCTTCGGACCACAGCCTGACGATACCGTCAAAATCTCGGGTAAGCCTGATCGGATCATCCATTGTAAACCGCCGTTTCTTTAACAAGCCAGATTTCAGGTTTATACGATTGCTTTGCCTTGCGGAGACCGGGAATACCCAAATCCTCTTCCCTGTTGACATAAATAAATCCGTCCGCCTCAAGGCGCTTTGCGAATTCCCTGTTTATTACAGCGTACGCGCCCTGAATATCCGCAGGCGCCTTTTCAAAATGCGTAACAAAACACCGGTTGTTTAAGCGCTCGCCGTAAGTGTAAGCGATCGGCTTGCCGCCAACTCTTATCAAGCCGCCTTTAAAGCCTATTTCGGAGTAATTTTCAAAGCCGCGCAGAACAGCCTCGAATTCAAGAGAATAATCGGCTTCGTTATCCTCGTTTTCCCTGTTGTGAATCCAGCTTGTATGCAGGTCAATACACTCGGAAATATTATCGCTGCACAGATCTTCATAGCTCCAATCGGGGTTGTTTTTTATAAAATTGGAAATGTGGTTCCTTTTTGAATGGTATTTTTTGCCTGAAAGGCGCGCAAGGTCTGCCGTTTTATAAATATAGTCGTTATTCCCGTCATCGTGTTCAAAACGGAATTCCCCGGGAAAAGCGGCTTCAAGAATTCCTTTGTATTTTTCCGTTACGCCGTAGATACGCGGCGTAACGCCCATTGCCGCGGCATCGTGAATTACGGCGGTCACAGCCTCTTTAAAGTCCCCCTCGCCTATCGGCAAGGAATACATTAATTTTTCATTTGAGCCCCAGCGGCAGATTACAAAATTTTTATACTGCGCAACAAGCGATTTATATGCCGCCTGCCACAGAAAGATATTACCGAAGGTGTATTCGCAATTCATGCCGAGGGAATGTGAAAAACATTCTTTAATCCAGCCCTTATCTTTTAATTCGGGATTTTTAAAATTCAGCATAATACCTCTTTTATCAATTCAGTGATTCTATTCCGGATATGCTCTATTGAATACGGAGCTTCACCGTCCGAGCAGGGAACGACCCTCCAGCCGGCTTTTTCGGCGGCGTACAGAGCGGCTTTTCGGCAGTTCTTAAGAAATTCAACATCACTTTCGTGAACATCCTTTTCACTTTCGTCTCCGCCGTAACGCTCAGACATCAACCGCTGGGAAATCTCCACCGGCATATCGAGAAAGATAACAAGATCCGGCCGCGGCAGTTCAAGCTTGCCGTATTCAAAATCCTCGCACCACGCAATATAACCGTCCCATTCAGAGACATCCAGTTTTTCCATCTGGTATATTAGATTAGAGGTTGCATATCTGTCCGCAATGATAAGGCGCCCGTCTTCATAATCGCGTTTCCAATCCAGGTTAAAAGAAGCATATCTGTCCGCGGCGTAAAATGTACCGGCAGCATATGCGTTTACACAGTCGGCGTCCTTGCCGAAATCACCGGAAAGATACATTTTAACCAGCGTGCTTGACGGGCTTTCATAATCAGGCAGTTTGATTTTTCTGAAATCTATGCCTTCGTTTTTAAGGAATTCCACCGCAAGCTCGGTCTGCGTGGATTTTCCGCTTCCGTCAAGCCCCTCCAAAACAATTAATTTTCCCATTGCTTTTTTCTCTTTATCTTTCGTTTATTTCCTTTTTCATCAATGATATAAGTATTGTCCAGCTGAGAAGTCAAACTCTGCTTCATGCTTTCGATATACAGCGCCCTCAGCCGCGCCTGCTCGTCCTTTTCGGAGTCAGTCAACCCGCTTTCCTTTGATTTACGGGCAAGCTCGTTGATTCTTTTGATTTGTTCATCTGTAATCATCAGTCTAAAAAGTCCTTTAATTTTTTACTTCTGCTTGGATGGCGCAGCTTTCTTAAAGCCTTCGCCTCAATCTGCCTTATGCGTTCCCTTGTTACATTGAACTCCTTGCCTACATCCTCAAGCGTTTTGGGATTCCCGTCCTTGAGTCCAAAGCGCAGGGAAAGCACCTTTGCCTCGCGCGGGGTCAGGGTTTTGAGCACTTCGTCAAGCTGTTCCTTCAAGAGGCTCATGG
The DNA here is from genome assembly GCA_964405895.1 of uncultured Bacteroides sp. Classification (GTDB taxonomy): domain Bacteria; phylum Bacillota; class Clostridia; order Oscillospirales; family Acutalibacteraceae; genus Eubacterium_R. Next base: position 21,763 of record CAYOPQ010000005.1, read on the forward strand.
ACGCCGCGTCCGCCGGAGCAAGCGCGTCATCGTCCGGTATGAAATCGCCGAGATGCGAATCCTCCTCCTCGCCTATCGGCGTTTCAAGAGATACGGGTTCCTGGGAAACGCGCAAAATCTCTCTTACCTTTTCAGCCGGCATATCAAGGAAATCAGCGATTTCCTCGGGCGTTGGCTCTTTTCCGTTTTGGTGAAGAAGCTGGCTGTTCGCCTTTTTCACCTTATTTATTGTCTCTACCATATGAACCGGTATCCTGATGGTCCTTGCCTGATCCGCTATGGCTCTTGTGATTGCCTGCCTGATCCACCATGTTGCATAGGTGGAAAATTTAAAGCCTTTTGTGTAATCAAATTTGTCAACGGCTTTTATAAGCCCCATATTGCCCTCTTGGATAAGGTCAAGGAACTGCATTCCCCTGCCGACATATCTTTTTGCGATGCTTACAACAAGGCGCAGGTTCGCTTCTGCAAGCCTTTTTTTCGCTACGGGATCATTATCCGCTATACGCATCGCGTACTCGATTTCCTCTTCGGGGGTAAGCAGCGGCACCCTGCCGATCTCTTTAAGATAAACCTTAACGGGATCGTCCATTGCAGCATTGTCATTGGTTGCCACCGTATCGGCAGCGTCTGTTTCCTTGGGTAGATCCACCTCAAGCGTAATCCCGTCAAGCGCTTCGGACGAAAAGTCGTCAATAATATTTATATTCGCGCCGTCTATCATCTCATTGAGCTTTTCAAGCTCGTCCACATCAAGATCAAGGTCGACTATGAGGCTGTCTATCTCCTGCGTACTGAGATGCCCCATTGCCTTTCCCTTATCAACAAGCTTTTTAAACACCGCCATTTTCTTATCTTCCGGCTGATTCATATTGTTTTTTTCTTTATTTTCCATAATCTGCTTCTCCTCTTAAATTATGTATTAAACATCTTTCTGAATTCATCGTCCGTCATATCGGCGGCGGATTTTTTATTTTTTTTGTTGTTTTCTTCCCGCACAAGCTTTATGCAATCCGAAAACTCTTTTTTGGGGTCGGCGCTTTGCCTGCCGACTGCAAGGATGCTTGATAAACGGCTCAGCTCGTCGTCCGAAAGCGAAGACGAATAGTTGATCAATACATTATCATAGCCGATTGTAATATTATTTGCCGTAATCTCAAAAACCTTTCTGTAAAACCCGTCCGGAAGCTCCTGCGCCTGAAAATCACCGCAAAGCTTCAAACAATCCGGATATTTCATCAAAAGATAGATGATTCTGTCTGCCGCCTTCAACATTCTCGGCGTTTCACCGGTACTGCGCGACAGCTTTTGACTGTCCCGTATCGTGTTTTTCACCAACGCGTTTCTTTCCCGCAGCCGCTCTTTTTTGCTTGTCCTGCGCAGATATTCGTCAATCTGCGCCGCAACGGCGTTTTTGTCAACATCAAACTCCTGCGCAATCCTGTTGGCATAAATCGCCCTTTCGACAGGCTCAGCCTCTGCAAGAACGGGAACTACAGAGGATATAAAATCTATTTTGCCCTGTGTGGTGGAAAGATTATAATTTTTACGGCGGCGAAGTATATTAAATTCCGTGTCGTTAACAGCCTTATCCAGCATTGCGCCGAATTTTTCAACGCCCACATTTTTTATGATTTCATCCGGATCCTTACCGTATTCAAAAAGCGGGATCCTGACCTTTAAGGCAGACCTTTTAAATAAATCCAGCGCTCTCAAAAGCGCTTTTTGACCGGCCTCGTCATTATCATAAGCCAAAACAACGCTTTTTGCGTAGCGGCTGATAAGATTGATCTGATCGGGGTTCAGAGCAGTTCCGCAGCCCGCAACGCAATTATTAAAGCCCGCCTGATTCATTGCGATGACATCCATATAGCCCTCGCATAGAATGATCTCATCCTTACCGCTGTCCTTGGCAAAATTGAGGCCGAATAATTCTTCTGTTTTTTTATAAACAAGCGTTTCGTTTGTGTTGATATACTTTGGTTTGCTGTCATCAAGCACACGGCCTCCGAATGCGATGACATTTCCGCGGACATCAATTATAGGCGTAATGACTCTGTTTCTGAAAAAATCATAAAAATTGCCCTTCTGCCCTTTTACGATCAGCCCCGCGGCCTGCATTTCCGAAAGGGAAAAGCCTTTGGCTTTCAAATGCTTTAAAAGGGAATCCCAGCCGGCGGGAGCGTAGCCGAGTCCGAATTTTTTAATTGTGTGTAATGAAAGTCCTCTGTTTCTGTAATATTCAAGAGCCGCACTGCCCTCGCTGCTCATCAAAACGGAATGAAAAAATCTTGCCGCGGTTCTGTTGGCTTCATAAATCCTGCGCCTTCGCTTAGCCAAGCTGTCGTCAAAGCCTTCGGCGGGCATTTGCAGCCCCGCCCTTTGCGCAAGCAGTTTAACGGCGTCAATATAATCCAGGTTTTCAATTTTTTTAATAAAGGTAACGGTATCCCCGCCCGTACTGCAGCCGAAGCAGTAAAACGAATCCGTATCGGGATACACGGTAAAAGAGGGGGTTTTTTCATTATGGAACGGACAAAGCCCAACATAGGTAGAACCTCTTTTTTTCAGGCTTACATAGCTTGAAACAATGTCTGTAATATCCATCTTCTGTTTTAATTCCTGAAGGAACTGTTCATTGACCGGCAAACAGCCACCCCCTTTTTACAAAAATTCAGCCGGGAAGTAAATCTCCGTAAGCGAACCGGGCTTTGCAACACAATCATTATAACATATGCCGGTAACCATTTGTGGTTATGAATTGTGTAGTCATTGTAAAGTTTTTCAATATTATTATACACATTTTTACATTTTAACCAATGCGCTTTGTTTTTATAACCTTGTTTAAAGACAAATCATTTAAAAAGCCTTGTAAAAATCAGCCCTTTAATAGCTTTCCTTACAGTTTTTTGCATTTCTTTTGCATATATGCCGTTATTTACGCCCGATTAATCATTGTTACAATTTATCTGATAAATAATACGCATTATAGACTGTAAACCCTTTATTATTCAAAAATTTTTCCGCTTGACAAGCGGCGCATAAACATTTATTATCAAAATGAGGTTATAGAAATGATGTATATTTTAATTGCGATACTGATTCTGCTGCTTTTTATATTGTTTTGCTATTATCAAAACAATACGATTGATAAAACGGAATATATCATTTTAAGCGGCAGCATTGACGGCGCCGTTACGGTTGCTCACCTTTCCGACCTGCACTCAAAGCCTTTTAAGAAGGTGCTTGCAAAGCTTGACGAGATACAGCCCGATATCATTGCGGTAACCGGCGATTATATCAATGACAAGTGCAGGAACAAGGAAAAAATGCTTGATTTTGCCAAAGAGCTTGTAAACCGCGCGCCGGTTTTTTATATCACAGGCAATCATGAAAGGCGGCTTGAAAATTTTGAGGCGCTTATGAAAGAGCTTTCGGGCGCAGGCTTTACCGTGCTTCTGAATGAAACAGCGCAGATAAATGTAAATTCAAGCCTGATCAGCTTTTTGGGGCTTGATGAGAACCAAGCCGATTTTAAGGATTACAAAGCCCGTAAAAAAGGCACCTTCAAATACAAAGATATGCGCCCGTATTTTGAGGAGTTGAATAAGCTTGGCGGCTATAAGATTGTATTGAGCCATTTTCCCGAAAATTTTGAAGAGGTTGAGGAAAACAACTACTCGCAATACAACTTTGATTTACAGCTTTCAGGTCATGCCCACGGAGGTCAGTTCAGACTGCCTTTTATCGGCCCGGTATACAGCCCCGGCCAAGGCTTATTCCCCAAATACGCCGCCGGTGAATTCGGCGAACGCCCTAAGCTGATCATAAGCCGCGGACTCGGCAACGCCGAATTTCCGCTGCGCCTTTTCAATCACCCCGAAATCAATGTAATATACCTGGAAAGGGATAAATTTGATTCATAAAGTATAATCCCGTGCGGTTCACGGGATTATTTTTTTACCTTGGCATATTTTTCGCCGGCTTTGACAAGCGTATAACGCCCGTTGCTTATTTCCGTCAGCTTATCGGCAATTATGCCGGATTCGGATTCACGAATAGAAAATTTGATTTTCACATTCTCGGAAAAAATACAGTCCTCAATATTGGCGCCGGATTGTTTCAGCATGGAATTCAGGAGCTCATAGTGAGAATATTCCGCCTCAAGCGTAAAGACGGCGCATTTAGCCATAGTGATTATCCCGCCGGCATCGAGCGCGATTTTACAGGCATGAGAATATGCGCGGACCAGCCCGCCGGCGCCGAGCAATACGCCGCCGAAATAGCGCGTTACAACAACGCAGACATCTTTGACCGCGCTTTTTAAGATAACATCAAGAACGGGAACACCCGCCGTACCGGACGGCTCGCCGTCGTCGCTGCACCGCTGAATATTGTTCTTTAAAAGAACATATGCCGGCACATTATGAGAAGCCTCGCGGTTTTTACTGTTTATCAGCGAAATAAAGCCGCGCGCCTCCTCTTCTGTTGACACGGGCTTGACATACCCGATGAAGCGCGACTTTTTTTCCGTGAATTCGGCAACAGCTTCTTTTTCAACAGTTATATAATCCACACTGAGCACTCCAAAGAAAAAAGGCAACGCAAAGCGCCGCCTTTTTAATTTTACGCCTTTTTGCCGTATCTTTTATTGAATCTGTCTACACGGCCGCCGGTATCAACAAGCTTCTGCTTACCGGTATAAAAAGGATGGCATTTTGAACAAATATCTACCTTGAGCTCGCTCTTGGTGCTCTTGGTTTCATAAGTAGCGCCGCAAGCGCACTTTACTGTGCAATCAACATAATCGGGATGAATGGATTTCTTCATTGTTTTCACCTCTTTATTAAAATCTTTTAATGCCATAGAATAATACCATAAGTTAACGCAAAATGCAAGAGTTTTTTTGCAAATAATCAGTATTCGCAGACTTTTGACATATAAAAAGAATATAACGCGGCTGTTTTAACGGGCATACCAAGTGTTTTTTCAACGGTTTCCCTGTAAAAAGCGATTTGATTTTTATATCTGTCAAGCAGCTCCTGCTCTGATTTTAATCTGTCTGTTTTATAATCGACCAAAACCAGCTTGCCCTGCTCTTCAAAAACGCAGTCCGCAATACCTCTTACCAGAACTTTTTCCGTTGACTCCGTATCAAATATTTGATTTGCTTCTACAAAGGATGATATTTTTATTTCTCTGTATACTTTGTCGGCGCTGAATATACGCCGTGCCAGCCTGCCGTTAAAGAAATCCCGGAGCCTGTCCGTATCCAGCGAATCCGCCTGTATCTTTGATAAAAAGCCCAATGAAAGAAGTCTTTGAATCTCCGCCGAAAGATTATCCTTTGCCGCGGCATAATCACAAAACTGCATAAAGGTATGCATCGCCGTTCCTCTTTGCCCCGGTGTAAGCCCGCTCTCATTCATAAACGCCGGTTTTGAAAGTGCAAAATATTGTATGTCCTCTTCATTGCCGTCAAGCTGGGAAGCGTTCAGCTTTGAAACGATGTTCTGATTTTTCAGACCGGGATATTTATAATTTACCCGTTCGTCAATAAGGCTTAAAATTTTATCGTCCGCCTCCGCCGGCTCGTGAGAAAAGCTGATTTCGGTACCCTCGTTAAATTCGCTTATATCCACATCAAGCTCAAAATCACTCTCGCATACAGGAATATCGATTTTAGAACAGCCTCTCAGCTTTTCGCCGCCTTTATGCAAAAGAGCGGCGCAGAGAAGAAAATCAGCATCATTTTTGATATCAAGGCAGATACACGGTTCCATACCGCCGTCCGCTATTCTGACGGAATTCTTTTCAATGCAATTTTTCAAATCGTTAACACTGATAAAAGGAATAAACTGCTCTTTTGCTCTTGTTATCGCAACATAAAGGACTCTGAGATTCTCACTTAAAGCGGCGTTTTTATTTACCTCTTTCATTATTTTGTGCGGCAGTGTATCCGTTCTGCACAGCATTTCCTCGTTGTGTTTTTTAATGGAAATGCCAAGATGCTCATTAAAAAGCACATTGTCGTTCAAATCCGTATAGTTATAATTTCTGACCGTGCCCGCAAGGATGACTACCGGAAATTCAAGACCTTTTGAATTATGAACCGTCATAAGCTTAACGGCGTTTTCCCCGCCCGTGCTGAGATTCGCCGGCTTTATACCGCCGCCTGTTTTGGAGGCGCCGTCAACAAGCCGCAGAAACGCGGTTAAACCAGCGCCTGCCGAATGATCAAAGGTCTGCGCAAAAGAGATAAAAGCCTCTATATTCGCGTTTCTCTGCGCGCCGTTTCCCAAGGCGTTTATAAAAGCAAAAATACTTTTATATTCACAAAGATACCGGATAAACGAGGACACGGACATTGTTACCGAGACTTTGGAAAGCATCTGTATCTCATCTATAAAATTCTTTGCCTTTTCAGAATCTGAGCGCGCCACTCTTGCGTAAAGGTTCGGCGCGCTGCCGCTGTCAAGCTTGATCTGCGCAAGCTCGTCCGCCGTGAAGCCGTACATCGGCGAGGTCAGCACCGCAAGCAGCGGTATATCTCTTGTGGGATTGTCAATAACCTTCAAATATGAAAGCAGCATTTTAATTTCTTCACAGTCAAGCAGATTCGATTTAGATTCGCAGACCGCCGGAATACCGTATTCGGCAAGAACTTGAGCATAAGTTTCTATATGCCCGCTGCCGTGCCTGAAAAGGACGGCAAAATCACCGAAGCATACAGCACGCTCAGCGCCCGAATCGGAAATCTGCTCGCGGGATTCAACCTTTTCCGTTATGAGCTTGGCGATTTGGCGAGCCTCAAACACATCCACATCGGACGATTGGCAGTGATCCGTTATCTTGAAACTGATGCTTGCGGAATTATGCTCGGGATAATCGGCTCCGCAGTTCAGATACTCATTTTCATCGTAATCAAGCTCGCCGGCTTTTTTACTCATAAAGCGTGAAAAAAGGAAATTTGTAAACGAGCATATATCATTTCTTGAACGGAAATTTTTATCCAAAATAATCCTTGAATCGCCGTGCGGCGCCTCTTTGTTATAAGCCTTATATGCTTCTTTTTTTTGATTAAATATATACGGCATGGCGGAACGGAAGCGGTAAATGCTTTGCTTTACATCGCCTACCATAAACCTGTTTGAGCCGTTTGAAAGCAGACGGAATAAAGTATCCTGCGCGCTGTTTGTATCCTGATATTCATCAATAAGGATTTCATAAAACTGCGACTGTAATTCCTTTGCGGCTGCGGACGCGATAATATTTCCTTCATCGTCAAAATCCATCAACAGCTTAAGCGCAAAGTGCATAATATCGGAAAAGGTGTAAGCGTTTCTTTCGTTTTTAAGCGCCATATATTCCTGAGAATATCTTTCTACCACACGGTAAAGCGCGGAAAGCACCGGATAAATCACAAGATTATCCCTTTCAAAGCTTTCGGCTTTCAGAATCATATAGTCCCGAACGGAACTGATTACACTTTTATATAGCTTTCGGCGTTCAGCCATTTCAATATGGTAATCCGTTTTTTTGTTATCAAATCTTGAAAATTTTATATTCGAAAGCGCGTCAAGCAGAGCGTCCCAGCCCTTGTCGAAAGCCCGTATAAGGGAACGGCACTGCTCATTTTCCGCTCCTAAAAATTCGCTGTAATATCCATAGAAATCATCATGGACATCCATGAAAGACAAGCATTTTTCGGAAAGCTCCAGCGCATAATTCAATCTGTCTGCAACATATTCTCGGGCGTTCGGATACCATACGCTGTTTTGAAAGCTTTGACCCGGTCTGTACGCCTCTATCACCTTTTTGAGCCACGCAAGCGGCTGCGGCTGCGCAGAAATATTGTTATATACCTTTTTCAGTGCCGATATGAGCCCCGTTTCGTCCTTCGGGTTAGAAAGGGATTCCACCAGGCGAATAAAATCCGCGTCGCCCTTCTCATAAAACGCATCAAGCACGGTATTCAGCGCGTTATCCGAGATAACATCAGCCTCCGACTCATCAAGGACCGTAAAATCCTGACTTACATTGAGCTCGTAAAAATTCTCCCTTACAATATTCTGGCAAAACGCGTCTATCGTGCTGATTTTAGCCGAAGGCAAAAGAGATAACTGCCGCATTATACGGTTATCCGACGGGTCGTCTATAAGCATTTGCTGTAATCTTGCCGAAATGCGCGCTTTCATTTCAGCGGCTGCGGCTTTCGTAAAGGTAACAACAAGAAGCTTATCAATATCAACGGGGTTGCTTTTATCCGCAATGATCCTGACTACCCTTTCAACAAGCACCGCTGTTTTGCCGGAGCCCGCCGCGGCGGAGACGATGATGTTGCCTCCGCGCGCATCTATCGCATTTTTCTGCTGCTCAGTCCACTGTCTCACTTTCGCCCACCTCCTCCAAAGCGGAAATCACCTGTTCATCGCTCATCTTAACGATTTCCCGTTTATTGATACATTTTTTGGCAGCGCAAACATCGCTGTAATCACAGTAATCACAGGTCTTATCATGGCCGTTTCCGCTTATCGGATTTTGTGCAATCCTGCCGCCGTGCAAATCGTTGCCCATTTCGGCAACAAGAGAATTGATCTTACGGGCAATTTTTCCCAAATCTTCAAGCGAGGCAAAGCAGCCCTTTAGATGACCTTTATCGAGCTTTACAGGCAGGTATTCGCCTTTAATTCCGTCCTCCATATCATTTAAAATATCATGCTCCTCATCATAAAGCACAATACCCTTCATCTTAAAAGCGGAATTCAATTCTTTTTCTACTGCGGTCTTTTCATCCTCTCCGCTGACAGAATAGACTTCTCTTGCCGCGTGCATATAAAGCACGCCTGCGGGAATACCGCAATATTTACTGCTTTTATCCGAGCATATGGAAAACAGGTAGACGAACATTTGAAGATTCAGCCCGTAAATAACATCGGAAAGGTTAAACTTCTTATCGCCGGATTTATAGTCAACGACTTTTATATATTTTACGCCGTCCTTTACAAGCGTATCCACTCTGTCTACCACCCCGCGAATACGCACGCTGCCGTCTTCAAGAGGAATGACCGCGGGCTTCACATCGCCGTCCTGATCAATAACAAGCTCAAACGCCTCAGCTTTAAACGAGGAATGAGAAAATTCCTGCTTGATACGAATCAAAACCGAATAGAGCATTTTTGAAATCCGCATAAACCGGTACTTAAAGCGTTCTGTAAACACTTCGGTATCCCCAAGCCGGGTTTTAAAGTATTCTGCCACATATTTATTGACAATCACGCGAATATGGGCGTCGCTCTCCGCGGCGAGCCTATCGGAACCCCATTCATTTAGAACCTGTTCCAGAACAAAATGAATTACCGTTCCGGTCTGCATGGCGTCTATCTGCGCTTTTTGCAGCGGACGGGCGGACAGCCCGAATTTGCAAAAGTATTTATATGGGCAGTTGAAATAATCCTCTATACGGGAAGCGGAAAGATACATATCCTTTCCGAAAAGCCTTTTAGCGTTCTCCTTATTATTCAATACGGCGTCTTCATTTTCATAAAGCTGTTTTACAGCGCTGTATCTTCCGTCGTTTTCAAAATATTTTTTAAGGGACTGCGAAAACGACGAATTTTCATCAAAGCGCTGCGCCATAATATCAAAAGCACTCTCCCTGCTTTCCAAAAGCTCGCAATCGGGTATCCTTTCACGGCTGATGAGAGTTAATTGCGGGAAAATTTCCGTCAAATAAGTAACCAATACCGACGGAGCGTCATTTTTTCCGGACACGCAATAGCTGACAACAAGCTTTTCAGAGGCGACAGCCGCGCTCATATACGCAAAATATCTTTCCTGATATGTAAGCGTTTCGCCGAATGAGTAAAGATTAAAATCGTTATCATTCAGTATAATACGGTCGCCTTCGGTAAGAAGCCCGCCGCTTGATACGGCTTTGGGGAATTCACCTTCGTTTGCGCCCAGTAAAAATACGGCTTTGGGATTATCCGCCCTGATTCTGTCCGCCTGACCGAACTGAACGCAGTCCACACACTGCGGCAAAACACCCAAATCCTCTGAATTTACCATCAGCAAAAACAGCTCCATATATTCGCTTACAGACATTTTTTCATCGCCTGAAACAACAGCCAAGTCATTTAATATTTCCATAAGCAGGTTCCAAACGCGCTGCTGTTCGTCCGCAAGCACATCTCTGCCGCATTTATTGAGTTCTCCGGCAAGCGCGCGCAGACCTTTATTTGCGCCGAAAGCGATCAGAGCGTTATAAATTGCCGCGCTGATCTCCGCCGCAGACGCTTTTGAAACCGCATTTTTAAATCTGCTTAAGCGTGAATAAAGGTATTCGCGCGACTCATTAAGCTGTTGAAGGATTTTCTCGTCTGCCTCGGACAGCTCCGCTTTGAAGCCGGAGGCGGAATTTACGAACGGCGCACGCCACTTTTTAACGCCGCTGATACTCCATACATAAATATAGTTCTCAAGAGCATTTATTTTATTGCCGCCAAGCGCCGTAATGCCTGTTTTAGCAAGGCCTAAAATATCCTCAGACCTAAAGGAATAAGCAACCGTTCTGAGAAGGTAGCGCACAAACACAATTACGGGCTGGGTTGAAATACTTTGACGCTCGTCGTCAAAAAAAGGCACTTCATATTTTCTGAGCGAATGAGCGAGCTGGTTTTTATATTTTTGCACATCACGGCAGACTATCGTTATGTCCGCCGCCTTCATGCCGCTCCTTAACAATTTTTTTATAGACAAGCCGGCAAAATCACATTCATCGGCAGTGCTTTTGGCTCTGTAAACGGAAACGCAGCTCGGCTTTGCTTCATATTTTTTGCCGTTTTGCGAAAAGAGCTCCTTTTCACAAAACAGCAATTCCTTTTCTTTTGCTCTGCGGTTCATATCAAGCTGTATGATATTACTGCCTATTCCGTATTTTTCCGCAATATCCAGAACACAGCGCGCAGTTTTATTTATATATGTAAAAAGGCCGCTTTCATCAGTCTTGCCAAAGCTGTCCGTAGTAAGCGTAATATAGACATCTTTCGCGTCTTTTATAATCAAATCCAGTATTTTATATTCATTTGCTACGAAGCCGTTGAAGCCGTCTATAAACACCGTTTTGCCTTTGATGTAAGAGGTGCCGGAAAGCCTTTGGTAGAGTCTTGTAAGCTCGTCCGCGGAATCAAAATAAGCGCCGCTTATAAGCTGCTCATATTTTTCGGCTATCAGTGAAATATCAAAAAGCTTGCCCGAAAGCAGCTTTTTATCTATTTTTTCTGAAGCGCTTCTGATTTCCTGCCACGATTTATCACAGGATTTCATCTCATCATAGATATCCATCATAGATGAAATAAAAGAAATCATCTTCGTTTTCCCGGAAAAAACCTTCAGCTCCGCCTTGACGGATTCCATTGCCTTTTTCATTAAAACGGCTTTGTCGCCTTTAGACAGCACGGGCAGCGGTTCTTCGCCGTAGAGCCTTTTAAGCTCGTTTGAAAGGCGCGTAAACGAAAGATTTTGAACAGAATTGATTTTGCTTTCCCCTAATTCCGTAAGCAGCCTTTTTTCGGCAGTAAAATTATACTGCTCAGGTGTAAGCAGTATAATATCCTTGTTTCCGCTTTGAGCAAGAGCATTTATTTTTCTGAAGCAATATTCGGTTTTTCCGTAGCCGGCGCGGCCCAATATTAAATTCATCATTATTGCACCTTATTAAAATCGCTCAAATCAAGTTCATCAAACGGATTCAAAGCCGTCTTTAATTTAAGGGCGACAGCTTTTACTGCTCCCGTTTCGTCGCTTTCAATGTTGAGCGGAAGCACCGGATCGTGAACGGAAAGACGCAGCAAAAACCAGCCGCCGCAGAAATTCACTCTGACGCCCTCGTGATTATCCTTTTCAAGAGTCCATCCTTCAACCGAATCCGCCAGTCCGGCAACAGCGCTGATCACCTGTTCGCCGTAGGCTTTGAAATTCGGCTCCGTTATTTTAATTCTTATTTCCACGCTTTCCGCAGGTTCTTTAAGGTCTGAAACAAGAGAAATCAAATCCTCTCCCTGCCGTTTCATTACAGCGGCAAGAGAGATTATTTTTGCCGCAAGGTAGGCGCCGTCGTCAAGAAAATAATTTTCACGCAGCGCCGCGTGACCACTTGTTTCTATTGCCAGCGGGCAGTTGATGCCATTATCATTGAGTTCAACGGCTTTATTGATAACATTTCTGTATCCCCTTTTGAATCTGAAATGCTTTCCGCCCAACTTATTCTCTATAAAATCGCGCAAGCCATCTGAAGTAAGGCTGTCTGTAACTACAGTTGCGCCGGGATTATCCTTAAGCGCGATAACGCTTGCAAGCGCCACAAGGCGGTTCCTGTTAATCTCCGTGCCGTCAGCAAAAACGCACCCCATTCTGTCCACATCCGTGTCAAAAATGATGCCCAAATCCGAATTGCTGCTGAGAACCATTTTTTTAGCGCTTTCCATGGCGCCGCTGTTTTCCGGGTTCGGCACATGATTGGGGAACATTCCGTCCGGCTGTGAAAACTGACTGCCTGAAACATCAGCGCCCAAAGGCGCAAGCACTTTTTCCGCATAAAAGCCGCCGGCGCCGTTGCCGGAATCAACCGCGATCTTGAGCCCGCTCAGCGGCAGCGCACCGCATCCTGCGGTATCCGTAATAATTTTTTGCAGATGCTTTGCATAAACGCTCATAAAATCATATTTGAGCACTTTGCCCTGCTCTGCTTTGTATTCAATATCCGCCGCAAGCTCAAGGATTTTATCAATATCGCTTCCGTCCAAGCCGCCGTCCGGAGTAAAAAATTTGAGGCCGTTTTTCTGATACGGATGGTGGGAAGCCGTTATTTCAAGCGACGCCGAAGCCTTTATATCTGAAACTACCGCCATAAACATAGCGGGCGTTGCGCAAAGTCCGCAGTCGTACACAACAGCGCCCTCTGCCGTAAAAGCGCAAACGGCTGCCGCTTTGATTCTCTGTGCCGAAATTCTGGAATCATGACCTACGGCAACAGTAAAATCGGAACAAGGATATTTTGATTTATACCAGCGGACAAAAGCCGTGCAGACAGCCCTTATAACATCGTCCGTAAGCTGAACTTTTTCGGTTTTTGTTTCAACGGCCGTGCCTCTTATATCGCTTCCGCTCTTGAGCAAAAGCAGTTCATCTTTTGTAATATTCACCATTTATAAGCCCCTCGTTAAAAGCATTGTCATACGCCTCTGTCAGGAATTGATACATCGGCGCGGAAGTTTTAATCATCTTCCTCATATCATCTATTATCTTCGTTGTTGCGATTCTGCTGAGATCATGCTTCCATACGCAAAAGACAGCGTGTTTCGCATTCAAATATTTTTTGAGCTCGTCAGGCGCGTCCGGCACCTTGTCTTTTTTATAAAAATCGTCAACAGCATATTTAAGCCCTGCCTTTTCGCAGCATTTAACGGCGTCTAACCACCTTTGCGGCTCTTTAAGTATCAATTTCCGCACTTCGTCAAACTGAACGGGTTTGCCCGTCCACATACCGAGCCCGTAAGCATAGCCGTCCGGCTTAAATTCAAACCAGTAGAACGGTGCAAAAGGATACTGGAATTTATTTCTTCTGAGCATTACCCAAAGATTTTCGCGGTAAAGCATTTTACTTTTCGTGCGCCTTGTATCACGCCGTATGCGCGATACAATATAGGTGGGGTTTGTATCCATTAAAGGGTCAAGCGCACACAGTATATCCGAAAGGTCAAGCACCATTTGACGCATGGGCACAGTTGCACCCTGTTTGAGTTCCTCTTTGTGCGCCTCATAAAACGCTTTTGAATCATTAAATCTGTTCAGTGAAAGAAGCTCGATCGTTTCCGGCTTTATACCGCTGTAATTATACATCAAGTAGTCCCTCCTCCAGCATTTTCTGAGCGGCGAGCATTGCGCACAGCTTTGCCGAATGAAAAGTCAGTCCGCCCTGAATCCACGCATAAAAGGGCTCCCGTATAGGCGCGTCCGCGGAAAGCTCAATAGAAGAGCCCAGCGTAAATGCGCCCGCCGCCATAACCACCTTGCTGTCATATCCGGGCATATCCCACGGCTCGGGAGACAGGAAGCTGTCAACAGGGCTGCCGCTTTGAACGCCCCTGCAAAACGCAACAAGCCGTTTTTCGTTTCCCAGACCGAGGGACTGAACGATGTCTCCGCGTTCGGAATCATAAGCGGGCGTTGTATCAAAGCCGAATCCGGCGTAAAGCGCCGCAATAAAAACCGCGCTTTTCAGGGCTTCGCCGACGGTATGAGGCGCATAAAAGAGCCCCATATAAAGCTCTCTGTTCATTCCGAGGGTGGCGCCGACCTCTTTTCCGAGTCCCGGAGTCGTAAGCCTGTATGCGCATTTCTCGACAAGGTCTTTTCTGCCGGCAATATATCCGCCTGTTCTTGCCATTCCGCCGCCCGCGTTTTTAATGAGCGAACCGGCAATCAAATCAGCCCCCACATTGCACGGCTCTGATTTTTGCACAAATTCGCCGTAGCAGTTATCCACCATCACAATAACGCCGGGGTTCTTTGCTTTTACAAGCTTGACCACCTTTTCAATATCGCTCACAAGCAAACTCGGCCGCAGCTCATATCCGCGGCTTCGCTGAATATAGACCATTGTAACGGATGCGTCAACTGCATTTTCTATTGCGTCAAAATCAAGCCTTCCGTCCTTTAACGCAACCTCATCATATTGAATGCCGAAATCCTTTAACGAGCCCATTCCCGTACCTGTCAAGCCGATAACGCTGTGAATCGTATCATAAGGCGTGCCCGTAACGGAAAGCATTTTATCACCGGGCCGCAAAACACCGAAAAGCGCAGTCGCAAGCGTATGTGTGCCGCAAGTAAAATTATGGCGCACAAGCGCGTCCTCCGCGCCGAACACCTCCGCCCATATCTTATCAAGCGTTTCGCGGCCGCGGTCTCCGTAGCCGTACCCGCTGGTTGAAGCAAAATGGCTTTCGGAAACGCCGTTGTTAATAAACGCGCTCAAAACCTTCTGCTGGTTATATTCGGTAATATCATCTATGATTTTAAACTGCGACTCGGCTTTTTGCATCGCTTTTTCAGCCGCGTCCAGTATTTTTTTATCTATTTTAAAAAAAGGCGTCATTCGTATATTCTCCACTTTCCGACATTTGTAAAGCCAAGCGTTTGATAAAAGCGCTCGTTTCTGTTAAGCTCCCGCATCAGATATATCTTTCCGCTGATTTCAGACGCGAGCGCGCATACAAGCGCGCCTGCATAGCCCTTGTTTCTGTAATTTTCGTCCGTTTTTACACCGGAAAGCACGGCGCAGTTTTTATATATAGACGAAAACAATGCCGCGGATATAATTTTTTCACCGTCATACACGGCGCCGGCAAGCGCCGTACCCTTGTTGAGGCGCCTTTTGATATCCGCGTACCACTCGCCGAAGCTGCCGCCATAGCCGAGAAATTCAAACAATTTCAAAAGCTCGTCATATTTATCCACAAATTCAAAGCTTGCTTTCAAGGATTGGATTGCCGAAGCGTCGGCAGACATGACAGCGCCGCACTTGAAGCCTTTTTCAAGCGGAAATGCTTCTTCGCACAGGAGAGAGGAAAAGCCGCTGAACTGAAAAAAAGCGGCTAATTCACCCAAATCGGCAGCGTCGTAATCGGCATCCAATGTCACATCACCGTCAAGTATACAAAACAGCGCGGTACATTTTTGACCCATCGTCTGCCGATAAAAACGGGCAAAAGGAAAAGAAAAGCCGTATGTTTGGGCAACCGCTTTGATTCGGACTGCGTAAAGCGTATCAGCGCAGTATTTTTCAAGGCTTTCAAAGGATTCTATATTCTCAATCATAAAGCGTATTTAAAAACACCTTTAAAAATTTTCTTGTTTCCTCAATGTCGCTCTTTTTAACAACGCTTGAGCCTGTATGGATATATCTGCACGGCAGCGAAACAGCGCACACACGGCAGCCGCCGGCTGCGGTCTGAACGGCGCCCGCGTCATTTCCTCCGGCGATTTTTGTTTTTGTCTGAACGGTTATTCCGTTTTCCTTCGCCGTTTTCAAAGCGTTTAGATATAACATACGGTCATAAACCGTTCTGCCATCCATATAAGAAATGACAGGGCCGTTTCCGAGCAGGCAGCAGCGCTCCGCACCTTCAACACCGTCGATATCTGCGGCGGTAGTCGCTTCAAGAACGACGGCAACATCGGGGGCAACATCAAACGCGGTGCAGCCTGCGCCCCTTAAGCCTACCTCTTCCTGAACATGGAAACAAAAATAAGTATCGTATTCCAGCTCACTGTCAATAAGCTCAAGCAAAAGCATACAGCCGATTCTGTCATCAAGTGCTTTCGCTTTAATAAAGCCGTTTCCGAATTCATAATAATCGGACGCAAAATATGCAAAATCACCCGGCGCGGCATATTTTAAAGCCTCTTCCCTGCTGTCCGCGCCGATGTCAAGCAGAAGATCTGAAAACTTGGGTAAAGAATCTTTTTCTTCGCCGCTCATAAGATGCACGGCTTTTGAGCCTGCCACGCCGACGGCTCCGTTTACAGTAAGCCTGCGTGTCAGTACGGCGTTTGCGTCTATGCCTCCTACGGGCGCGAATTTCAAAAAGCCGTCATCGGTGATCGAGGTTATGATAAATCCCACCTCGTCCATATGCGCGCAGAGCATAACCTTGCTTTTAGGCGTTTTCAAGCCTTTTTTAAAAGCGATTACCGAGCCGAGCGCGTCGGTTTTATATTCGCATTTATCTTTGATTTTATCTATAATGAAATCCCTGATTTTCGCTTCGTCACCGGAGGTGCCGTTCAACAGGCAAAGCTCCTTAAGCATCGTTTTCACCTACCCTTTCGGCAATATAGGCTGTGATAAGGTCTGAAACCGCCTGCACATCGTTTACATCAATAACCTCTGAAGGGGTGTGCATATATCTCAGCGGGATTGAGATGAGCGCGCATTTGATACCGCTGCCGGAAATCGTTATAACATCTGCGTTTGTTCCGGTTTTGCCGCTCATAATCTCTCTTTGATAAGCAATTCCGTTTTTCTCTGCACAACGCACGAGCGCGTTTGAAATATTCCTGTCCAGCACGGGTGAAAAGCCGATCATAGCCCCTTTTGAGAGCTCTCCGCATTCCTCCTTGCTGCACTGAGGCGAATAACCGAATGAAACATCAACGCAAATCGCTTCGTCGGCGTCAACGCTGAACGAGCCAGCCCGGGCTCCGCGCGTGCCAACCTCCTCCTGCGCAGAAAGCATAAGGGTGAACTTCGCGGGAATATTTTTAAGCTTATCGAGCGCAAGTATAAGCGCCGCCGCGCCGCACCTGTCGTCAAGGCAGTTAGAAACAATACGGCTGCCGCTCAGGCGGTCAAACCGATGGGTGAAAACAATTCTGTCCCCCGGAGCTACAAGCGCTTCAGCCGCTTTTTTATCTAAACCTATATCTACGGCAAGCTCGGAAAAATCATTTACTTTTTTATCCTTATCCGAACGGAGATGCGGCGGCAGAGCGCAGATCACACCCTGTAATTTTTCCCGTCCGAGCACAGTGACCTCGCTGGACGGCAGGAATCTCCTGTCCACGCCGCCGTTAGGCGCGAACTTCAAAAATCCGTCATCTGTTATTGATGTTACCACAAGACCGATTTCATCAATATGCGCGTCAAGCAGAAAATGCCTGCCGCTGCCGAATGTACAGAAAATATTATTCAATTTATCTGTGTAAACCTCACCGTAACCGGAAAGAATACCGCGTAAGGTATCGTAAAAATCGCTTTCACAGCCCGAAACGGCTTCATGTTCGGTCAGTTTTTTTATAAGCTCGTAAATATCCATCATTCTCTAAATCCATTCACTATTTCTTTAAATCTTCTTCCCCTGTATTCAAAGGTCTTGAATTGGTCAAACGCCGGGCAAGCGGGGCACAGGGAAACGATATCGCCTTTGACGGCATACTTTTTCGCAAGCAGCAGCGCATTCTCCATAGTATCCGTTCTGTCTATTTTCAAACCGCTTGTTTTATAATTTTTATCCGCCGTTACGGCAGCATAAATCTTATCCGCCGTTGCGCCGTTTAAAACAAGATATTTAACTTTATCCAAAATATAAGGAACCATTATGCTCATATCATTGCCCTTATCCGAACCGCCGCATATCATTATGATTTTTTGGTTAAACGCATTCAGTCCGCTTATAACGCGGGACGGCGAGGTGGCAATGGAGTCGTTATAATACCGAACGCCGTCAAATTCACGCACAAATTCTATTCTGTGCTCCACGCCGCCGAAGCTTTGGGCAACCCTGAGCATATTATCCGGAGAAACCATACCCCACACGGCAGTAATCGCGGTGCAATAATTTTCAACATTATGGATACCGGGTATTTTGATACTATCTTTGCCGAACAGTTTTGTTCTGCTGCCGTTTTCGCTGTATACAATGCAGCCGTTTTCATCAAGAAACGCGCCGTTTTCAACCGGGTGCTTTACAGAAAACTCATAGAGCCTGCCGCGAATATCATAACGCATATCATGGTACACCCTGCCGCCTATGGAATAATCGCAATCGGCATTTAAAACTGTTTTTGAATCGCCGGACTGGTATATGAGAAGATTTCTTTTGGCGTCAACATACTCGTCAAGACTGATATGGTGATCCTGGTGGGTTATCTCTATATTTGTTACAACGGCAATATCCGGCCGCCTTACCATATTCCCCATGGTAAGCAGCTGAAAAGAGGAAAGCTCCGCAACGCATATATCCTCGGCTGTGATGTTTTCAAGCTCCGGCATCAATGCTTTTCCTATATTTCCGCCAAGATAAACCTTCCTGCCCTGCGCCTCAAGCATTTTTGCTATGATCGTGGTGGTCGTAGTTTTTCCGTTAGAACCCGTTACGCCTATGATCTTTGAAGGGCAAAGCCTGAAAAATACCTCCATCTCTGTTGTGACGCACTGGCCTCTTTCAATGCACTCGCCTATCCATTTATTCTGAAAAGGCAAAATGCCGTGCGAGCGGAAAACAATATCCATATCCGGCAAAATATCTAAGTACTTTTCGCCTAAGCTGAAATGCACGCCGAGGCTGTCCAGCCTTTCACAAATATCCGCCCCGATATAATCACGGTCACGCCTGTCGCAGGCATACACATCAACACCGTGCTTTGCGAGCCACTCGGCGCACGGCGTATTGGCAACACCCATCCCCACAAAAGCAACCTTTTTTCCTTTAAGGGAATCCAAATAGGTTCTTACATTTTCATTCATAAAATCACCTCTTAATGGGCATAGAATGTACCGTCCAAATAGCTTTTTATTGTAAAGCTTTCCATATGTTCTTCCAGTTCCTTTTGGAATTTAAGTATATCATTGTATTTCAGCTCATCAGGAATCGGAACAGACGAGTTCATCAAGTATTCAGCAACCATGGACTGTGTTTTTGTTTGCATATTCCCGAGGAAATAACAATTAAGCGCTTCGGGCTCAACAATGGCGATCGCTATTTTAAGCTGTTCCTTTTTACCGAAAGTGCACACCATTTTTGAAAGCGCAACAGCGCCGTCCTGCGCCTTGTCCGTAACAAAAACAAGAACGGCGTTTCCCGCCCTTTTCAGGCGGCGGACAGTTAAATCATTTACCGCGCAGTCCAGATAAGCAAGCACATCATCTTTTGAAAGATCGTCCACACCGCAAATATAAAAGAATTCTTTTCTCTTAAAAGCGGTATAGCTGAATTCCAAACCGTCATACTCCACATTGCTTTCCATAACAAAGCCGCCGGTCTTCAGCCGTTCAAACAGGGCTTCAAGGAAAGCATCGGGCGAGGACGGCTCTGCATTCAGTTTATAAAAGCCGCAGTCTTTGATTTCATGCTCTATCCTTGTTAAAAAAGCATTGGTTTTTCCGTATTTGGAATAATACACAAGCGCCACCGCGAGGCTCACAACAATGAGTATATCGCTGACCCAGCTGAAAACAGCGGCAGGCACAGTGCCGAGCTCTTCAATATAGGGCTGCGCGCCGATATACACAAAAACATACACAAGCGTTACAGCAACTATGATCTTCATGGCTGTAAAAAGTTTTTTCTGCTTTTTTCTTATTTCTTTCATTTTATCATCTCTTGAAATCTTTCTTCGCTTATTACCTCAACGCCTAACGCGTTTGCCTTATCAAGCTTGCTGCCCGCATTTGCACCGGCAAGCACATAGCTTGTTTTTTTGGATACGGAGGACGAGGTTTTTCCGCCGTAGCCCTCAATAATTTCGGAAGCCTTTGCCCTTGTAAACGCCGTAAGCGTGCCGGTAAGCACAAAGGTCTTGCCTTCAAACCGGTTATCGGAAACAACCGAAAGCGAGCGCATATTGACGCCTGCTTTTTTAAGACTTTCAATCAGGCTCTTTGATTTGTCATTCTTAAAGAATTCAAAAACACTCTGCGCCATTACAAGCCCGAAGCCGTCTATTTCAAGCATCTGCTGCACAGTGGCGTTCATGATATTATCCATATTTTCAAAATGGTCGGCAAGCAGCTTGCCCGCTTTTGCGCCGATATGCCTGATACCCAAAGCAAATATAAGCTTTGAAAGATCGTTGCCTTTTGAATGTTCGATCGAAGATATAATATTGTTAATGCTTTTTTCCTTAAACCCGTCCAAATTTGCTTTTTCGATACGCGCAAAGGTCAAAGTATATATATCTTCTGTTTTTGAAATCAGGGAATGATTTACAAAAGTTTCTATTATAGCGGGACCCAGTCCTTCAATATCCATTGCATCTCTTGAACAGAAATGTATAAGATTCCTGAGCAGCTGCGCAGGACAGTCGGGATTAATGCACCTTATCGCCGCCTCGCCTTCCTCGCGAATCACCTTACTGCCGCAGCTCGGGCAAGTATCCGGATATATAAAGCATTCTTCTGAACGGTGCTCGTTTACGCAAAGCACCTCCGGAATAATATCGCCGGCTTTGCGCACCGTAACCGTATCGCCGACTGCAATCCCTTTTTCTTTAATGAAATCCTGATTATGCAGGGTCGCTCTTGACACGGTTGTTCCCGCCAAATGAACGGGCTCCAGCACGGCGGTGGGGGTCAAAACGCCCGTTCTGCCCACTGCAATCTCAATATCAATAAGCTTTGTCTGTTTTTCTTCGGGCGGATATTTAAACGCGACAGCCCACTTGGGGAATTTGGAGGTTGAGCCAAGCGCAGAACGCATTGCAAAATCGTCCACCTTAATTACGGCTCCGTCAATATCGTATTCCAGGCTTCCGCGGCTTTCGCCTATAGATTCAATCCTTCTGACCGCGTCCTCTATAGTATCAACAAGGGTATAGCCGGGAATCGTGTTAAAACCAAGCTCCTTTAAAAAATCAAGGCTTTCCTTATGCGAGCCGAGAGATACGCCCTCAATTTGCTGCACATTGAAAACAAATATATCAAGCCCTCTTGTTGCGGTGATTTTGCTGTCTTTTTGACGAAGCGAGCCCGCGGCGGCATTCCGGGGATTCTTAAAAGGCTTTTCGCCGTTGATGAGCTGCCGGTCCACTACCCGTTCAAAGCTTTTCTTGGGCATATAGACCTCTCCGCGCACCTCAATAAAAGGAATGTTTTTCTTGAGCCTTAACGGAACATTGTGAATCACCTTGAGATTGCCGCTGACATCTTCGCCAACATCGCCGTCGCCCCTTGTGGAGCCCCTTACAAAAACGCCGTTTCTGTATTCCAAGGAAACCGAAAGCCCGTCTATTTTAGGCTCAACGCAATATCTTGGGTGTTCAACAACATCTGTAACGCGCTTTTCAAAATCATAAAGCTCGTCCACGGAAAACGCATCCTGCAGGGATTCCATGCGAACTGTATGGGCAACGCTTTCAAATGAGTTATCCGCACTGCCCCCGACTCTTTTCGTGGGTGAATCCGGACTGTCATACTCCGGGTATTCTGACTCCAGCTCCTGCAATCTGCGCATCATCATATCATACTCATAATCCTCTATTTCGGGAGAATCATCATTATAATATCTGTTGCTGTGGTAGCGCAGGGTCTTTCTTAATTCTTCAATTTCGCTCTGTATTTCAGTCATAAAATCACCACACATATTATATCAAAAGCCGCTTTCGGCTTCAATATAATATTCACGATTTTGCACTAAATATTTCAAACTAAAGTATTTCAAATAAAACAAGGCGGGGCTGCCCCCGCCTTACAGACTGTCGATAAAAAGGCAAGCGC